>CAYVQU010000067.1:0-25180 GCA_964453155.1 uncultured Anaerolineales bacterium
CGCCATCCTTACATCTGGCGTAAATCATATTCTAATTAATTACGAGACGAACTACTAAGCAGTTTTCGGAAAGAATCTTGAAACAGAAAATAAGATCAAACGAAAACTGCTCTGGTGGGGGCGGTAGATTTTGCCAGTTTTATTTAACTCATGTTACGCACGAAGCATCCTGAGTAGGTCCACAGGACCGTATCGAAGGGTGCGGGTCGTCCAAAAATTCACCCTTCGATACGCTAGCGCTACTCAGGATGAATTTTCAAGCATATTTTCTCAACCTTGCGTAACATGAGTTATTTAAAGGCCCAAACCGGCCCACACCGGCCCACACCTAGTCTGCCCCCTCTAATTGTTTTTTGACGGCGAAGACCACCAACTCATGGCGATGATCGAATCCCAACGAGTCCAGCATATTGGAGATATGAACCCGGACCGTCCCTGGGGCGATATGCAAGTGGTCGGCGATTTGTTGGTTGGAACAGCCCTGCCCCAGCAGCCTGAGAACGTCTTTTTGGCGGTGCGTCAGATTCTTCTCCAACTTCTGGGGTTGGTTGACTTGTGAGCCCGGTCCTTTGAACGACCGCATGATCTTGGCCGTAACTTGGGGCGACATGAAACATTCCCCGGCATGAATTCGCCGGATGGCAGCGAGTAATTCTTCCCGGTGGGCGTCTTTAACAATGTATCCCATTGCCCCCGATTGCATCGCTTCCAATATTTCACTTTCGCGATCTAAACTGCTGAGGACTAGGATGCGAATATCGGGTTTTGATTTGACCATGATATCGATGACTTCCAAGCCGCCCATTTCTGGCATCAAAAGATCCATTAATATTACGTCTGGTTCAACGCGGGGGACTAATTGTAATGCTTCAACCCCACTGGCAGCTTCTCCGATGATCTCCATATCATGAGCTGCTTCAATTGCCATTTCCAGGGCATTGCGCATCAGGGGATGGTCGTCAACGATAAATACTTTGATCTTTTTCATGTCGTTTCACCTAACTCGATACTTAGCTGGATGGTGGTGCCCTGCCGGGGAACAGAATCAATCAGCAGTGTTCCGCCGAGGCGGGTAGCTCGTTCCTGGATATTTTTCAGCCCCATCCCGTTAGATTGGATCTGGTTGGGGAGAAAGCCAATTCCATTATCGGTGACGGTGACGGTTAACCGATAGGGCGTGCCCTGAACGCGGATCGAGACAAAATCGGCTCGGCTGTGTTTGAGGGTGTTGTTGAGGGCTTCGATGATGATGAAGAAAATTTCACGATCCCAGGCTGTGGGGATCACGCCGGTATTTTCAATGGTCAATTCGGTTTCGATCCCCATCCGGCGTTCAACCGCGCCTAACCGGGCTTCCAGGAAGTTCATCAAATCCACTTCTTCAGCGGGAGTCACCTGTAATTCATACAGCAGCAGGCGCATTTCTTGGAGGGCTTGCCGGGCACTTTCTTCCAACATCCCTAAAGAAGCGGTCAATTTCTCGGGTTGATTATCGCGGTGCAAATGTTGGGCGGTTTCAGCCGAAAGGATCAGGCTGTGTAGGGATTGGGTCATCGAGTCGTGCAGGTCGCTGGCTAACCGGCGGCGCTCTTCAATTGCAGCCAGCTCGCGCATGGCGCTTTCGGCCACTACTCGTTGGGAAATATCGCGCATCACCATCAGGCGGCCCACGCTCCGTTTTAGCTGGTATTTAAATGAGGTAATTTTTATGTCCAGATGAAAATCTCCCCACACCAATTCCGTGTGGGCCTCGTCCCCCCGCAAGTAGGGCTGGAGGGCTTCAAACGCAGTTGTTGACAATAACGCCGACAAATTTTTGCCAATCACAGCCAGCCGCTCCCACGAAAATATCCGGACCGCGGTCGGGTTAATATCAATCACCCGGTTGTCGTCATCCAGCACCACAACCACATCTTCAATATGCTTAAAGATGGCATCGTAGGCGACTGGCCCAATCTGAAAATACTGCGTATTCAGCAAGCTGACAGTTATTAGCAACCCCGTGATGATAAGGGCATATGCTGACCAATTCATTGGTAAAGGCCACCCCAGTGCGGCCGAAATCCCAAAAAAAGCATAAGCCAGGGTAGGCAACGGAATTCCTAATAAAAATAGAAGTATCTGCTTCCGAAATGCGCCCGCGTGCCTGAAATAATTGAACAACAATGCAAATACACTCAGGAAAACCATGAGTAACGAATAAATCGAGGTTACCCATAGGTGCCACCAGCCAATCTCATAATCAAACAAATACAGGGACCCAGCCGGCACGACTCTGGGATCCTGCCAGATCAGCCCATGATGCTGATTAGTCCAGGCCAAAGCAGTTGAGATTGTAGGAAGTGCCAGCAGGATTAAAAGATTGGTTTTGGTTAACAATCTATCGGGTCCAAAATAAGCAATGACCGTTAACAATAAGAATACGGGTGAACCCGCCCCACCCAGGAAACCAATTTTTTGCCAGAAGTAAACCCCTTCAAACGTCGTTTGCAGCAGCTCAAAGCCATAGCCCCCCGAAAAAATGACAATCAATAAATTCACAATCGCCAAATAGCTGTTAGCCACCGTTGGCGCCCGGCGTAATATCAGAACAGATGAAATAATTAGTACAACGGCCCCGATGAGTAAGGGGATTGAAAGGGGAGTAAAATGCCAGGTCATCGCTTTAGTATAGCTTCCCCCAAGGCCATATGCAGTTGGATGGTGGTGCCCTGCCGGGGAACAGAATCAATCAGCAGTGCGCCGCCCAGACGAGCGGCTCGGTCTTGAATATTTTGCAATCCCATGCCGTTGGATGGGGTCTGGTTGGGTAGGAAGCCAATCCCGTTATCGGTGACGGTAACAGTTAGCTCATACGGCGTGCCCTGAATGTTGATCGAGACAAAATCGGCCCGGCTGTGTTTGAGGGTGTTGTTGAGGGCTTCGATGATGATGAAGAAAATTTCGCGCTCCCAGGCTTTGGGGATCACGCCGGTGTTCTCAATGATCAATTCGGTTTCGATTCCCATCCGGCGTTCAACCGCGCCTAACCGGGCCTCCAGGAAGTTCATCAAATCCACTTCTTCATCAGATGTCACCTGTAATTCATACAGCAGCAGGCGCATTTCCTGGAGGGCTTGCCGGGCGCTTTCCTCCAACATCGCTAAGGAAGCGGTCAATTTCTCGGGTTGATTATCGCGGTGCAAATGTTGGGCGGTTTCAGTCGAGAGGATCAGACTGTGCAGGGATTGGGTCATCGAGTCGTGGAGGTCGCTGGCTAACCGGCGGCGCTCTTCAATTGCGGCCAGCTCTAGAGTAGCCTGTTCTGCTCGAACCCGGTCGGTAATATCCCGTTGGATCGATAAAGAGTGCAGTAAATTCCCGTCGCGGTCGCGGACCATCCCTGAGCTGAGCAATACGGTCCGGCGGTCGCCATCTTTAGAGATAATGACGATTTCCTCATTAATCAACTCGCCGTGCGTTTCCCACTTATCAAATAGTTGGGCCACAGTTTCTTGGGCCTCGGGGGCGTAGATGGTGGTCAGGGGTTGGCCGACCAACTCACTGTAGGAATACCCGAGAACTCGCAGCGCGGCCGGGTTGACATCGAGGATGACCCCTTCCGGTGAGACCATGTAGATGTAATCTGGCTCATACTCAAAAAATTGCCTGAATCGATTTTCAAGGCTGGTGACTAAATCCTGTAGATGGGCGGCCATTTTATTGAAGGAAAGAGTCAGAAATCCAATCTCATCCTGGTTTTGGATGGGGAGTTTCACGGTCAAGTTGCCAGAGTCCATTTGCTGCACACCGCGAGTCAGCGTTTCCAAGGGGCGGATTACTGAGTAGCGCATTAAGACTGGTAATCCGATCAACAGTGCCAGGCTGCCGCCGAGTACGATGCCGGTCAGCGGTAGCATAAAAGTGTGCAGATAGCGCCGGAAAGCGGATTGGTAGTTTTCGATGATCGCTAACTGATCGGGGTCGTAAGCTTCAGGCAAAATGCTCTGGCCGGTGTGCAGGGATTCGCCCTCGCCCGGCACCACCCCACGCACCCAAGGGTTGGCTGAAGGGGTGGCATCAGGGTCAAATAAAAATGGCAGCGGTAAATCATTGTAAGTGATTTCAAATATACCATCCTGATACAGGACTGCCTGAAAGGTAAAGACGGCCGCCGGGCGGTGCAGGGCCGGCATCTGATTCCAGGTGAGGATCAACCGTCCATTTTCTGAATCTACGCGGGCATGCAGCCCGCCCCCAGTTACCGGGTCCGGGTCCAAGTCGATCATCAATGGGAAGATAGCCGGCGTATTAGCCCCTTTACCCTGCATGTCAGGTTGCCAGAAGGGTTCCCCAACGCTGATCGCGCCCGAATTAACCGCGTAAATCTCATCATAAATTTTTCCGTAAAATGGAAAGGCGAAATCGATTTTATGGTTACGATACATATCGTAAATGGTGACGTCCAGCCTTTCCCCCAGATTGCTTTCGAATGAAAATGCGACTTCGGCGATCTCATACCCCCCTACTTCATTGGGTGTGAAGCGCAGGGTTTGGCGATCGGTTAAATTGGGTTGGAAAGTGGCGATATACGGCGGCGCGATCAACCAGCCGACGGAACCTAACAAGGCCAAAAAGAGGGCCAGCGAGAGAATGGACAACTTGGCTTGAACACTCACTCCGCCCGGGATGAAATTAATATAGTTGGTTGCAAACAGCCACAATGCCACCAAAATACCGATCGACATGAGCGCGTTGTAGACGGTATGGGGGAGTTGAAAGATGAGGAAAACATTGGTGATCCCCAAGATGAAGAGAATGCCAAAGACCCCTACAAAATTACGCGCCCCACGGGCTGCTTTTCCCTCGGGCTGCCATAATTTTCGGAGCCAGCTCACCTGACGAGGATCGGCCGCGATCGTCTGGCGAATAAAGGCCAGGGGTGCCAACACCAAGATTGCGGCCATCGCGTAGGCGGCCAGATGAGGCCGGTAGGAAACGGTCTGCTCCCTAAACAGTAAATAAAACCGGTGCCCCATAAAGTAGGTTTCCCAGGCCAGATAGCCCAGGCTGACCAGTAAGCTGATACGGGTCTCCCAATTATGGTGCGGATACTGGTGGGGAAAGCGATAGGCGAACTGAACCATGAATACCATCGCCAGGGCCAAAATGGCATTTTCGGCATAGACGGCGTGCAAGCGGTAATAAGGAGAAAGGGCTGCATCCAAAAACATCAGACCAATAAAGATGGTTGCCAGGCAGAAAAATCCAGCCAGTAAGGTCAGCTGCGGATTGGGTTGTTGTCGCAGGCGGCGCACCAGGTAGACACTAATGGTCAGCGCCAGGATGGCCTGAGTCAGGAAACTGATGGAAGCGGGGGTTAGAAAAATGGAAGACATTCAGGGAGGGTCTGGTTGCAGGTTTAATCGAACTCGCTGATATGTGTATTCAAACGTCACTGGGTACTCGCTAATTATACCCCGGTACTATCTGGGTATGATCACCGAATACTAGTAAGGAGGGCATTCGCATATTCAAGAAAACAGGGGACTGCCTTTGCAGGATGCTTCGCAAAAGTCGCAGCAACTGGCGCAAATGTGCTGGCAATACCTGCCGTCGCAGGTTGAAACCCAGTTGCCTCTTTGACAGGCTCAGGATGATATCCCCCCGCCGGCAGGGGGGCTGTTAGCATTCGAAAATGGCTGTTCTCCTCTCGATTTCGGGCGGAGTTAGAGGGGGATCTGCAATCAAATGTGTAAGTGTTAGAAAAATCCCTCTTGACAATCGAACCGGTTCGATCTATACTGATGATATTGTCGTCGAACCGGTTCGATACATTGCGACCGGATTTAGACCAAAAGGATAAACCGTGAAACGTCCAACGATTGCCGATGTAGCCAAAAAAGCGGGGGTCAGTCGCAGCACGGTTTCCTACGCGCTCAGCAACAAGCGTCCCATTTCGGCCGAAACCCGCGAACGCATTCAGCAAGCCATTGACGAGCTTGGCTACCGCCCCAACGCCACCGCCAAACGGCTGGCCAGCCGGGAACGCAGCCGCAATATTGGCTTTGTGCTGCCGCTGGTCGCACCTGAAATGACCGGGTTGGAGTTGAAATTCATCGCCGGGGCTTCCCGGGTGATCAATCAAGCGGATTACACCTTTATTTTGTTAGCCCAGTCCGATCGCAGTCCAGAAAAACTGCAAGAATTTGCTCACAGTGGATTAGTCGATGGCTTCATTTTGATGGAAATCGAGATGCACGATGCCCGCGTTGAGATGCTCCGCCGAGAGGGCGTGCCTTTTGTGATCATTGGCCGGACTGCTGACAACACCGACCTGACCTATGTTGATGTTGATATTACGCAGGCGATGGCCGATAGTTTCCAATATCTTTCTACGCAGGGGCACACAGCAATTGCCTATCTCTACCGAGAAGATGAAGAATATGGTTTTTCCAACCGAGCGCTCCGTGAGTACCAGGCAGTTTGCGACCAATTTGGCATTTCCCCCATCTTGCAGCCCTGTAATCTATCTGCCCAGGCCGGGGTCACGGCAATGAATCAACTTTTAGACAATCACCCCCAAACGACGGCGGCAATTGTTTGGAGCGATATTCCCGCGGTCGGTGCGGTCCGGGCCTTGGAAGCTCGTGGTTTGGCAATCCCCTCAGATTTCGCTCTGATTTGCCAGGAGCATTCCATAATTTCGAATCTAACTTCAATTGTACCGGCCATCCTCGATATCCGCGCGGATGAAATGGCCGCTCAGGCCGCTCAATTTATGATCGACCTGTTAGAAGGGCAACCCATTTCAAATCCCCAATTACTATTTCCGCCCAAACTCATTCTTGGCGAGGAATGAGTTTGGACAAAAAAATGGGAGCGCATTGCAGTGCGCTCCCAATCAATTTCTCGCTTCGTACTCGGTTAAAAGTTTAGAAAGGAGAAATCAATAGCCAAATTATATCAAATCAATCCCCTCAAATTGTCTGTTAAAAAATCATAGTTTGGCAGATTTCGAAAAAATAGTTGAAATTAATCTTAAGTTCAAACCGAAATCTGCTAAGGTGTGGCGGTATTTACCTCCAATTATTTCAAAACATATACCGCCACACACTTATAGGAGAAAACTTAAAATGAAGAAGACTCTGTTTGTTTTATTGTTGGTTTTGGCCATGATCGCGTTAGTGGCCTGCGGCGCGCAAGAAGCGGCGCAAGATGCGGTTGAAGATACCGCGGCTTTAGAAGAAACGGTTGCTGAGGAAGCTGCACCAGAATCTGGTGAGGCCGAAGCTGAAGTGGCCGAAGAAGCCGCCCCCGAAGCAAGTGAAGAAGAAGCAGCTCCTGCTGAAGAACCCGTCGTGCTGACAGTGGTCACCCACGAAACCGAGGTTCTGGACGCCGCCTTCTGGAACGAAGTCATCGACGCCGTTCTGGCCGAGATGGATGCCAATATCGAAGTTGAATGGTCCTCCACCGCCGATCGTGATGCCTACGCCAAGCAATTGGCCGCCACCGACCAATTCCCCGACATCCCCTGGGCTGTCACTGTGGCCGATTTTGCCGAAGCCGGGCTGCTGATGCCCTACGACCAGGATTACCTGGACGAAAACTTCATCCTGCCTAACGCTTCCAAGATCAATGGTGAGGCCTGGGCACCCCCCGTTGGCGCGCAGCTGATCCCCTTGGTGTTCTACAACATGGCCATTTTCGAAGAAGTTGGTATCGAAGTGCCCACCACCTGGGATGAATTCCTGGCTGTTTCCCAAGCCCTCGTTGATGCCGGTTACGTTCCGATGCAAATGTGTGCGGCTGAACCGTGGTGCGCCAGCTTCCCCGGTGTCGGTCTGGTTTCCCAGAACGTCTTTGGTGACGACCCCGACTGGATGCTCAAACGCAAAGCTGGTGATGTCTCCTTCTCCGACCCCGAATTTGTGGCCGCCATGCAAAAATTGGCCGACCTGGTTGAGGCCGGTTACATCGACGCCCCCGCCGCCCTTGGCACCGACTTTGGCACCGCCAATCAGGCCTTCTACGATGGCACCGTCCCGATGTACATGCAGGGTAGCTGGTTCATCGCCTATCCCCCCGAGGATATGGGCTTCGAAATGGGCGCCTTCGTGCTGCCTCGTGACGACGGCCAGATTATCCCCTCGATCTATGTTGGTGGTGGCACTCGCGTCAGCGCCGTCTCCGATCACCCCGAAGAGTTGATGATGTTCGCTGAAGAATTCGAGAAAAACATGACCGCCATGCATATGTTCGTCCAGAGCGATGCCATGTTCCCGATGCTCAAGGGTAAAACCGTCGCAGATTACAATGTCGATCTCCCCGATCTCTTCCACGATTACTACAACAATGTCGTTGCCAACGATGACGTCCAAAAAGTTGCGGCCTTCACCTGGTCCAACAACGACCTCGACGCCATCCCCGGCTGGAAAGACGAATTCTATGCCACCATCCAGAACATTCTCCTGGGTGAAGATGTGGTTGAAGAAATGGCCCGTCTCGACCAAATTTGGAACGAGACCGCCGAGCGTTTAGGCTTGAACGAATAGTACCCTGACATAAATCGCTTCACCCTTCGATACGCCGCCTTCCTTTTCCCACCACTCAGCATCCTGAGTAGTGCGAAATACAGTGAAGCACGTATCGAAGGGTGCGGCTACTCAGGATGAGGACTGCCAGTCCTGCCAATTAACATGACCACCCAACCTCTTACGAAGACCCGCTCCGCTCTATCCTCAGGAGTAATCATGCCAGCCTTGAAATCATTCTGGGATCGCAAACTCAGCCGCCTCGGCTTACTCGATATCATCGTTATCGTTGCGATCTTGCTCTACTTTTTATTGACTATCCTGCCCTTATTCATGGCGTTTGCCTTTAGTTTGACCAATCAGAACCTGCTCTACAAAACCTCCGATTTCATCTGGTTTGATAATTATGTGGATTTGCTGGACGATAAAAATTTCACCCGGTCTTTATGGATGACTACCCGGTTGAGTTTTTTCGTCACCCTGTTCGCCAATTTGGGCGGGTTGCTGGTCGCCCTGATGCTCAACGTGCGGGACAGATTCCATACTGCGCTGCGAACGATCTTCTTTATCCCCCAGGTGTTGAGCGCCGTCATCGTCAGTTTCATCTGGCGGATCATCCTGGTGGATCGCGGTCTGCTAAACAATTTCTTACTCGAAGTGGGCTTGATTGCCAAACCCATCCACTGGCTGGGGGACCCCGATATCGCCTTCCGGGCCATCGTCATGGTCGTGACCTGGCAGATGTTGGGTTTTTGCACTGTCATTTACTTGGCTTCTCTCCAGGGCATCCCCAAAGACCTCAAGGAAGCCGCCCAAATTGATGGCGCCAATCGCTGGCAGCAGTTTTGGAACGTCACCTGGCCCTTGCTAGCCCCCGGCGTGACCATTAATATGGTCTTGCTCCTGATCATGACCTTCAAGCTTTACGATCAAGTCGCGGTATTGACTGGCGGTGGTCCCGGCGGTCGGACCGAAACCCTCTCCTACTACATTATTCGGATCGCCTTTACGGGTAACCAGTTGGGCTATGGCTCAACAATGGCCGTGCTCCTATTTATTGCGACGGCGGTAATTTCAGCCATAGTCGTAACCCGCTTGAAGAAACGGGAGATTGAATACTAATGAATTACACGCGCAGTCCTTTATCCCGCAGTTTATCCGGCCTGGTCGCCTTTGTTTTCGCCCTGCCGCTGTACCTGGCCTTGGTGAACGTCTTCAAAACCGAAGAGCAGATCACCCTAAAACCCATCGCCTTACCCGCACCCTTTACGCTGGAAAATATCATCACCGTCATCAATCGCCCCGATGGACTCCTATTTGAGGGTTTGAAAAACAGTATTCTGATCACCGTCTGCACCATGATTGGGGTCGTATTTTTCTCCTCGGTGCTCGGGTTTTACATCGGCCGCAGCAATAACCGCTATATGCAAATTTTGTTGTTGCTGTTTGTCGCCGGGATGATGGTGCCGGTCCAGGTGGTTTTGATCCCCGTTTCTCGCATGTTGAACTGGATGGGTCTGATGGGCACTTTCCCGGGCCTGATCTTGCTCCAAACTGGGGGTGGGCTACTCTCCTTTGCCGTTTTCGTTTACTCCGGGTTTGTAAAAACGATCCCCCGCGAGTTGGACGAATCCGCCATGATTGACGGCGCCAGCCGGTTTACCCTTTTTTTCCGAATTATCTTCCCCCTGATGCGCCCCGCCACCGCCACCGTAATGATCTTCGTCGGTCTATGGACCTGGAACGAATTCCTGCTCCCGCTGATCATCCTCGGTCCTGGGGAGGGTCTTACCATTACCACCGGGATATTCGTCGCCGTTGATAACCTCAATATCAATTACGGGATGGCCTTCGCCCTGATGTTCCTCTCAGCCCTCCCCGTTTTAGGCTTTTTCTTCACTCTCCAAAAAGAATTCATCGCCGGTCTCACGGGTGGTTCATTAAAAGGGTAAGTGTTGTGCGGTTCTCACACAAAGTTTTATCAACATTTCTTGCCGCACAACCCGAATAGCTAAATTCAACACCTTAGCACTGACCAACTAACAAACGAACGAACGATCAAACCACCACACTTTTGTGCTGGTCTAGCTACTGCATTGCCAATTGAAGAACTTTAACACGAATTTTTACGAATATAACGAATGCCACGAATTTTGAATTTTGGAAAATTCGTGTAATTCGAAACATTCGTTCCATTCGTGTTTGATTACGATCACAAAACTCAACGCTTTTGGAGCACCACATGACCTTTAGACAACAAGACCACGCTCTCATCTGGGAAATGGCCCAGGAGAAAATCAAAATCGAACCCTGGGGGCCAGAGGCCTTCCGCGTCCGCGGGACGCTCAACGGCCAAATTGGGGCTGATGATCCACTGAGTGCTCTGCTGCCCTTGGTAGCCCCCGAGCCGCAGATCAATATCGGGGCAGCTCAGGCCAGCATTCAAAACGGCAACTTGACCGCCCAAATCACCTCGCATGGCACGGTTCGGTTTGTCAATAACCAGACTGGTAAAGAAATCATCGCTGAAACCTGGCAAAAGTTCCCGCAGCCGGAGCGCCGCTTTAAGGATATGGGCGGCGATCATTTTCGGGTTCAATTGAAATTCAAAGCCTACGATCGGGAGAAATTTTACGGCCTGGGCCAGCATAAACATGGCAAACTAGACCAAAAAGGCTGTGTCATCGATCTACTCCAACTCAATAGCAAAGTTTCAATTCCGTTTGTGCTTTCCAATCGCGGGTATGGTTTCTTCTGGAATAATCCCGCCGTCGGTCGGGTCGAATTGGGCGAGAATCATACTCGTTGGATTGCAGAATCGACCCGCAAACTCGATTACTGGATCACTTTAGGGGATACTCCGGCCGAAATCACTGAACGTTACGCCGATGTCACCGGCCACACCCCCGAACTTCCCGAATGGGCGGCCGGATTCTGGCAGTGCAAACTCCGCTACCAAAGTCAGGATGAAATCCTGTCGGTCGCCCGTAGTTATAAAGAACGTGGTCTGCCGCTGTCGGTAATTGTGATTGACTATTTCCACTGGACCTTACAGGGAGAATGGCGCTTTGAACCCAAAGATTGGCCCGACCCCACCGGGATGGTGCGCGAACTCGAAGAGATGGGCATTAAGGTGATGATTTCGGTCTGGCCGACGGTTAACGGCGTCAGTGAAAATTACGCCGAAATGCGGGAACGCGGTATGTTAATTGAAACCAACCGCGGTTTCCCGGCCCACTGGAATTTGACCGATTCCAACGCTCCCGGCCTCCCCACCCCGGTGTATTTTTACGATGCTACCAACCCCGAAGCCCGTGAATATTTTTGGAAACAGATTGAGAAAGGCTACCACCAGCACGGTATAAAAGTTTTCTGGTTGGACGCCTGTGAACCGGAGATGTACCCCACCGATCCTGAAAACCTGCGCTACCATCTTGGAAACGGCCTGGCCGTCACAAATATCTATCCCCGAATGCAGGCTCAGGCCTTTTTCGAGGGGCTGCAATCGGCCGGTGAAGATGAGATCATCACCCTGTGCCGCTCCGCCTGGGCGGGGTCCCAGAAATATGGCGCCGCGGTCTGGTCGGGTGATATCGCCTCGACCTTTGAAGAGTTGCAAGCCCAGGTTCGGGCCGGGTTGAACATCGGCCTGAGCGGTATCCCCTGGTGGACGACCGATATTGGCGGCTTCCATGGCGGTGACCCCCAGTCGCCCTATTTCCAGGAATTGATTGTGCGTTGGTTCCAATTTGGGGTTTTCTGTCCCTTGTTCCGTCTGCATGGGAACCGCCTCCCGGCTGATCTGGATAAATACTGGCTCAGCGGCGGCCCGAATGAAGTGTGGTCGTTCGGCGATACCGCGTATGAAATCATCACCCAAATACTTCAGCTGCGCGAACGGCTGCGCCCCTATATCATCGAACAGATGAACGCCGCGCATGAGAAGGGTACGCCGCCCATGCGGCCCCTATTCTACGATTTCCCTGTGGATGAAACGGCTTGGACGATTGAAGACCAATTCATGTTCGGCCCCGATCTATTGGTCGCGCCGATCCTCTTTGAAGGGGCAACGGGCCGTCAGGTCTACGTCCCAGCCGGAAATTCCTGGCGCAGCCCGTGGAGCGGAGAATCTTTTGAGGGAGGGCAGTGGCTTAGCGTCGAGGCACCGCTGGATCGGATCCCATTATTCTTGCGTGGTGAGACCGATCTACCGATTTTGAAATAATAATTATCCATTTGTAGGGGCAGGTCTCAGACCTGCCCCTACAATTTAATTTGTGGAGACCAATATGGACGCAATCCGTAATTACATCCAAACCGCAACTGAACGCCAGCGCCGATTTTTCGCAGGCGAGGGCAATCTTCTCTTCTTCACCGAGTATTGCTCCGACGCGACCTGTGATCCGGCCAAAATCACCCCAATTGCGGGTCAATTTCCGTCCAAAGCTTTCCCTTATTCTAACTGGCCCTATGGCAAAGAATTCATCGGCGCCCACGCCTACGAATTGGGCGTTCAATACACCCAAATGGCGGCGGCCTCCGCCGAATATCATGCCGAAATCGGTGATGATTGGGTGCCCTATATCTGGGTGACCTGGGGCACCGGTGGCGATGCTGCGCTGTTAACCGGCGGTGAAGATGACGTCGTTTTCCATGAAGGGTACAGCACTTTCAAGGAACCGGTGATCAAAGATTGGGCCGATTTGGAAAATCTAAAACTCGACCTGGATAATTTTTGGATCCGCAGCATGCGCGAATTCTGGCGCGGCGTGGAATCGGCCTATGAATTGGAGGGGGTCACCGTTTCTCCCGCGCAATTGCGCACCCCGTTGGATTTTGCCCACGAACTGCGCGGTAATGCGTTGTTCACCGATTTCTACGATCACCCTGACGAAGTTTACGCCCTATTGGATTTCTGTACCGACAGCATCATCCAGATTTACCGCCATCTCCAGGATGAATTTCCCATCCTTAAAACCGCACCGGGCGGCACCTGGGGTGTTGTTTTTGAACGGGATACCCTGTGGCTCAATGGCGACCCGGTTGATTTGATATCCAACCCTCTGGCAAAAAAGTTCTTTATCCCCAGCATCGAAAAATTGATTAACGAGATCGGCGGGATTCTGCTTCACCATCACTCTATCGGGTACAAAAAGGCTCCGCTGCTTTCTCAAATCCCCAACCTGCCCCTCCAAGAGATCGCCCAAGACCCCAATGGGCCGCGGGTCCTCGAGCACATCGACGACGCCATGATCGCGGCCTCCCACCAAACCCCCATCAAACTGGATGCCAATGTACTCGAAGCTGAGGCTGCGACGGATCTAATGGAACGTTTGACCGAGGGGCGATTTATACTGTATGTGGGTATGGGTGAACATGGACATTACCATCCTGAAAATATCCCGAAATGCAGAGAAATATTAACTGAACTGCGAAAATATTCAGATTGGTAATCTTCTAGAATCACTAAAACAATTTATTGAGAGATGTGGATTTTGAAATAATCCACATCCCTTTTTCGTTTCTGAGGTTGAAAATATCCTGAACTCAATAGATTGCATCCCGCCTATTGACAGGTAGAATTAGGGTATGGTATCGTTACCATGGTAACGATACCATAAAGGATTATCATGCCTACTATCCAAGATGTAGCCAAACGAGCCGGGGTAGCTCCCATTACGGTCTCCAGAGTGATCAACAACTCTGGCTATGCCAGTGTTGCGACCCGTGAACGCGTTGAAGCCGTAATTGCCGAATTAGGCTATGTGCCGAATACTTTGGCTCGAGGCCTGCGTTCCAAACGGACCAACACCTTGGCTTTGGTCGTTACAGATATTACCAACCCTTTCTTTACCCTGATTGCGCGGGGCGTTGAAGATGTTGCCAGCGAAGCCGGGTTTACTGTGATCTATTGCAATACGGATGAATCCGAAGATAAAGAAGTTCGCTACGCCAATATTTTGGTTCAGAAACAAGTTGATGGGGTTTTATTAGTTCCAGCCTGCAGCAATCAAAAATCTGTTCAGTTTTTACAATCGAATGAAATTCCAGTGGTCTTAATAGATCGGACTGTCCCCAATATTGAGACCGATGGGGTACGGTGCAATTCGGAAGCGGGGGCTCATCAACTTATTAACCATATGCTGGGATTAGGACATACCCATATCGCGGCGATCAGTGGCCCCGAAAATGTCTCCACCTCGGAAGAACGGATTGCGGGCTATCGGCGAGCCTTAGCGGAGGCCGGCTTGAGTTCCAATGAACAGGTTCTCTATGGTGCTTTTACTCAGGCCAGTGGCTATGAATTGACGAATCAGGCTCTCGAACATATTCCTAACCTAACCGCCATATTTGGCACCAACAACTTCATTTCGATTGGAATTTTGAAAGCCTTACGCGACCTTGGATTAGCCGTCCCCCAGGAAATGGCCGTGGTCGGATTCGATGATTTACCCACCAACATGATCGTTGACCCCATTTTAACGGTCGCAGCTCAACCCGCCTATGAGATGGGTCAAAAAGCTGCCGAACTTTTGCTCCACCGTTTATCTGGGACGGTTCCAGAACACCCACAGGAATTGATTCTCGCAACTGAAATTATTGAACGTCAGTCTAGTGGAACGACCCTAAACTGATTGTTAGCTAAAAATAAATTTTTTTGAAGTGCTGTGGTAACGATACCCTAGCACCCCAAGGAGAAAAAATGTCTAACCCAATCGCTGCTACAACAATTAAAAAGGACGATCTAATTGTCGTCGCTGGGGCCGGTGGTTTTATTGCCGGTTCACTGGTCAAATATTTCGCCGATCAAGGGTTTTCTAATTTGCGCGCCATTGATAAGAAACCCCTCCCTGAATGGTATCAACGAGTACCCGGCGTTGAGAGTCTCTCCCTCGATTTGAGTTACCGCGAAAATTGCAAACGGGCCGTCGAGGGTGCTAAAGAAGTCTACAACCTCGCCGCCGATATGGGTGGGATGGGTTTCATCGAGCGTTTCCGAGTTGAGTGCCTGCGTTCAATTTTGATCAACACCCACCTGATCGAAGAATCTTACATTGCTGGTGTCGAGCGCTTCTTTTTCTCGTCCTCAGCTTGCGCTTACAACACCCAACTCCAGAAAGACCCCAATGTGCGGGCGCTCAAAGAAAGTGATGCTTATCCCGCCATGGCCGAACGCGGCTACGGCTGGGAGAAATTGGTCTCCGAGATGTTCTGCGAAGAATATTGGCACGAACGCCAGATGAAAACGGCTATCGCTCGCTTCCACAACGTCTATGGACCCAACGGGACCTGGGATGGTGGCCGTGAGAAGGCCCCCGCCGCCCTCAGTCGCAAAGTCATCGCAGCCGTGGATACAGGCAATCTGAGCATGGATATTTGGGGGGATGGGCATCAAACCCGCAGTTTCATGTACATCGACGATTGTGTCAAAGGCATTGACATGATCATGCACTGCGACGATCTGATCGCGGTCCCCATCAACCTGGGCTCCAGCGAACTGATTTCGATCAATGACCTGGTAAGCTTGATCGAAGATATCGCCGGGGTCGAACTGGAGCGGGTTCAGGATCTCGATGCTCCGCAAGGTGTGGCCGGGCGTAACAGCGACAACACCTTCATCAAAGAAGTTTTGGGTTGGGAACCGGATACGCCCCTACGAGATGGGATGGAAAAAACCTACGCCTGGATCAGCGAACAATATGCTGCTCGCAAAGCGGGCAAATACGTCCCGGCCGGGATACATTAATGACATAGAACGCGGATTTTGCCGATTCTCGCGAATTTAGTTTGAGTATTTTTATTCGCGAGTATCCGCGGAGCGAAGCGGTATCTGCGTAATCCGCGTTCATAACCGAAATTATTATTTCAATGAACCAAGTTTCTGAAATTACACAAATTATTGGGAATATCCCTTACCGGATGGCATTTGCCGGGGGATGGATTGATCAACCCTTTGTTTCGCAGCACGATCCGGAACCACCGGGGTCAATGGTGGTGGTGGCGATTGAGCCGAATGCCCGGTTTATGGATCGCTGCGGGATGGGGACCAGCACTCGAAAAGTCGCTAACCGGATTTGGGGCGGGATCATCCCCTCAGGAGATCCGGCCGCTTTGGTGCGGGAACTCTACCAGGCTGAAAATGAAGGCCAGGCCGAACCATCGGGCTCACAAGATATGGCTGGAATTCTGTATCCCGGTGTCAACCGCCTGGATTATGATTTCGAATATGAAGGCGGTTACTTTCCAGTCCATGTGGAGACCAATACCGACCCCGCTGTGGCTCAGTGGCTGGAGCAGCACATTTATATGGTTCCGATCCTCCAACGTCCGGTCGGATACAACCCCCTCGAAGAAAAAAACCTTGATCCCATCTGGATTCAGCGTCTTGGTCAATCGGGCAAAGACTGTTTTGACGCCATCGTCGCTACCGATGCACAGGCGTTGGGGGCTGCGATGAATGAATGTATGGTCTGTTGGGAAAAAATCCTGCCGAATACGGTGCAGCATCACACTATTCATATAGATCTCGTCGAAATACTAAGCCATTACCAGCAAAATTATCACGGCGCGATGTATTCAGGCTGTGGGGGTGGCTATATTTACGTCGTCGCCGATGAACCGGTGCCGGGCGGTTTTCAGGTCAAAGTGAAGGTGTCGGCATGAAAAATGTGGTCGTTTCGGGCAGTTTCGATAATCTCAAATCCAGTGATTTTCGCTTCTTGGAGGAAGCCGCCAAATTTGGGCCCCTGACGGTATTCTTGTGGTCTGATGAAGTTTCAGAGCAAGTCAACGGCGCCGCGCCGAAATTCCCCCTGGTCGAGCGGAGATATTTTGTCGAAGCCGTCCGATTCGTAGATCAGGTTATGGTCGTTGAGCGACTTGAATCGGTTGATGTTTTACCCGCATTTGATGGCTACCAACCGGAAATCTGGGTCGTTTTCGAAACTGCCGACACCATCCAAAAGCGCTATTTTTGTGCCACCATTGGCCTCGATTATCATGTCTTGCGCCTCGCTGATCTCGCCGGTTTCCCAGTCACCCATTTACCTAATCCCCTATCACCCCACAAAAAAGTCATCGTCACCGGCTGCTACGACTGGTTTCACAGCGGGCATGTGCGATTCTTCGAAGAAACAGCCCAACTCGGTGACCTGTATGTCGTCGTCGGGCACGATGAAAATGTGCGCCTGCTCAAGGGAGATGGACATCCCATGTATTCGGAAGATGAACGCCGCTATATGACGGGTTCGATCAAATTTGTGACCCAAGCACTGGTATCGAGTGGTAATGGATGGATGGATGCTGAACCTGAAATCGAGAAAATCAACCCCGATATTTACGCGGTCAATGAAGATGGAGACAAACCAGAAAAACGCGCTTTTTGCGAGCAGCACGGGCTGGAATATGCGGTGCTGAAACGCATCCCGGCTGAAGGTTTACCCACCCGGTTAAGTACCGATTTGCGAGGTTTTTAATATAATACGCCGTGATTATGGCCGGCGGCTCACTGCCCCAAGCGTAATTGACCAAATGTATGTCGACTGAGGGGTGTTCGACTACAAAATCTTGACTTTGAAAATGAATGACGCTATGATGGTATCCGCTTCATGATACCCGTACCATATTATCCGAGAGGTTCAAATTGACGGTCACAATCCGAGATGTTGCCAAGCGCGCGGGGGTTTCACCAGTAACC
This sequence comes from uncultured Anaerolineales bacterium, assembly GCA_964453155.1. GTDB lineage: Bacteria > Chloroflexota > Anaerolineae > Anaerolineales > UBA11858 > CAYVQU01. Next base: position 18,214 of record CAYVQU010000067.1, read on the forward strand.
GTTTCGCGCGTCCTTAATAATTCGGATTATGTCAGCCAAAAAACGCGGGCGCGGGTTGAAGCTGCCATTGAAGCATTAGGATACGTGCCCAATATGCTGGGACCAAGTTTACGCTCGAAGCAAACCATGACATTGGCCGCAGTGATCTCCGATATCACCAACCCGTTTTGGACCAATGTTACCCGCGGTATTGAAGATGTCGCCCAAGTCAATGGGTATTTTGTGATCTTGTGTAACACGGACGAATCCGAAATTAAGCAAGCCCAATATTTGCAGATGCTCTTACGTCGGCGGATTGATGGGATCTTGTTTGTGCCCGCCAATAATGAATCCGCTCCGATTGAGTTGATCCAAAAACAGGATATTCCAGTGGTTATGATGGATCGTTTGGTCCCCGGCGTCACAGTGGATTCGGTCCGAGCGGATTCTGAAGAAGGGGCTTACCGGCTGGCAAAACATCTCTTCTCTTTGGGGCATCGCTGCATTGCTGTCTTGGCCGGGCCGAAAAACGTATCCACTTCTGTCGATCGGGTCACCGGCTACTTCCGGGCATTGGAAGAAGTCGGCCTGCAGGATTGTGAAACGCAGGTCTATTGGGGTAACTTCACCCAAGAATCGGGGGCCGCAATGGCGGCTGAAGCGCTGGCCGCGACGCCTAACCTGACCGCATTCTTCACTGGTAATAATTTTATTGCCCTTGGGGCTCTGACGCATTTGCAAAACCAGGGCCGACGCGTCCCTGAAGATTATGCCCTGGTGACGTTTGGGGAAATCCCCTCCCGCTATTTGTTTGACCCCTTTCTGACGTCGGACATCTACCCAGACCGAGAAATGGGACGGCAAGCGGCGCAGCTATTGTTAGATCGAATTCAGGGAAAGATCACGGGGGATCCAAAGCAAATCGTAATGCAGACTGAGCTGGTTGTTCGGCATTCGAGTGGGACAGCTTTAACTACCTGATGGTGGCGTAATTCATTAAAACCTTTTCAGAGTTCACATAAGAGCAAAACGCAAAGGCGTAGAGTGGCGAAGGCGCAAAGAAGACAGACATTATGTCATGTGTCGCTCGTTTTATATGCCGATAATCGTTATTTTGTGCAAAAACCTTTGCATCTTAGCGTCTTTGAGTTAGCGGTTGACCTTTCCAAGTAGACCCAGCTCAGAGTTCGAAAAATGGGGCCATTTGATCACACTCGAATGTGAGCTTTGTAACCCTCGCGCCGGATTTTTATCGTTTTTTTAGCAAACTTCTTGACTCATTCTAAAATAGTATGCTAATATGGTACGCATAACATGATACGCATACCATAATGACAGAAAGAAGACTAAATGCCTACGATCCGTGATGTCGCCAAATTAGCTGGTGTTGCCCCCATCACGGTTTCGCGCGTGGTCAATGACTCCGGTTATGTCAGTCAGGCCACCCGGGCGAAGGTTGAAGCTGCCGTAGATGAGTTAGGTTATGTCCCCAACATGCTGGGGCCCAGTCTGCGTTTCAAACAAACGATGACCCTGGCGATGATCGTCACCGATATCGCCAATCCATTCTGGACGACCGTAACCCGGGGGGTTGAAGATGTCGCCCAAGCCAATGGTTACTCCACCATTTTATGTAATACCGACGAATCTGAAGAGAAGCAGGCCCAATATTTGCAAATGCTCTTGCGACGGCGAATCGATGGGATTTTGTTGGTTCCAGCCAGCAGCTCAGCGGCTCCGATCGAATTGATCCAAAAACAGGGTATCCCTGTAGTGGTTGTCGATCGGACCGTTCCCAATGTTGATGTGGATATTGTTCGGGCGGATTCTGAAAATGGGGCTTACCAACTCACCCAACACCTGATTACGCTTGGTCATCGTCAAATTACAATGTTGGCTGGTCCACAAACGGTTTCTACAGCAATTGACCGCGTTGATGGTTTTTGTCGAGCGCTGAATGAACACGGTCTGGAAAGTTGTGATACCCAGATTTTGTGGGGCAACTTCTCCCAGGAATCAGGTTACGAAATGGCCCTAGCGGCTCTGGCAGCTAGTCCCGGACCGACCGCGGTATTCGCTGCCAATAACTTTGTTGCGTTGGGGGCCTTACGGGCCTTAAAAGAACAAAATCTGAACGTTCCCGAAGATATTTCCCTGGTTGCATTTGATGATGTTCCACCGGCTTTCACGATCAACCCCTTCTTGACAGTCGCGAAACAACCGGCTCGCGAAATGGGGAAGCAGGCCGCCCGTCTGCTGCTTGACCGGATTAAGGGAGCAGCGGAGCGCCCCTGCCAGCAGATTGTATTATCCACTGAAATAATCATCAGAACTTCAAGTGAAAATCTTAACGCTTGAAGTTTTTTTTTATGGTTTCCGTACCATCGAAATTAACTTAGTCATAAGGAGTAAAAGATGTCTGAAAAATATAAATCGATTTATGAAGGGGTGATGGAAGGTGATCAAGCCGCAGTCGTTGATGGCGTGCAGGCCGCGCTGGATACGGGTGCCAATGCCGAAGAAGTTCTGAACGAAGGCATGATCTCAGCGATGACCGAAGTCGGTCGCCTGTTTGAAGAAGGCGAATATTTCGTCCCCGAGATGTTGATCGCAGCCCGCGCCATGCAAGGCGGTTTGGCCCTCCTCCGCCCGGCGCTGGCTGAAGCCGATGTCCAACCCAAGGGCAAAGTTGCCATTGGTACCGTCAAGGGCGATTTGCATGATATTGGTAAAAACCTGGTCGCCATGATGCTCGAAGGTGCGGGTTACGAAATTCTGGATTTAGGCACCGATGTCGGCCCCGAAAAATATACCGCGGCTGTCCAGGAAGATGCCGTTGACGTAGTCGCTCTCTCAGCCTTGCTGACTACCACCATGCCAAGCATGAAAGCCACTGTCGAAGCTTTGGACGAAGCTGGCGTGCGCGACAAAGTCAAAGTCATTATCGGCGGCGCACCAGTCACTACTGAATACGCCGAACAAATTGGCGCCGACGGTTATTCTCCCGATGCCAGTCAGGCTGTCCGGGTGACGAACTCACTATTGGGTATATAGAGGCTCATCCCAAAAGATCGATTATTTTGGGTTATGTAATGAAAGATGGGTTTAGGTTGGTTTGATTGTCGGATCGTTGATTGGTTAGTAACCATCCATCGATCCAACCAACCAACTAACTACTGAGAAAGCGAGCAGATTATGAACCCCCGCGAACGTTTATTGACCGCCCTCGAAGGCGGAAAACCCGATCGGTTGCCAGCCACCATCCATGGCTGGATGGATTACTGGAACAATAAATACATGAATGGGGCCGACCAGTTCGAAATCTATCGTCATTTCGGGATGGACGCCCAAATCTTCTATTTTGCCTGGCTGGATGAGCCGATTCAATCGGCGATGTATTTCACCGGCGATCTGGTTCCCGGACCCAATTGGAAAGTGGATTGCCAGATCACCAAAGATGATGCCGTTTCTACCGTCTACAAGTTCACCATCACAACCCCTGAAGGGATTTTGACTAAAACGATGGAGAAAAATGACAAAATGGCCTGGGTCATTGAGTACCCCATCAAAGAAAAAGACCAAATCCAACTCATCAAGAAATACATGCCCCTGCCCCGCCCAGATATCAAGACGATCAACAAAACCTTCGAAGAAATGGGCGACATGGGCATTATGCGGGCCGGGATTTTCAACCATCAGGGCGGCTGCTGGCAGGATGCCTGCAACTATTACGGCAGCCAAAAACTGATCATGGAAACCTACGACGATCCCGCTTGGGTCCACGAATTTTTAGGCATCATCCTGGATTACAAACTCAAATTCATCGAGAGCCTGAAAGGTTGCCGTATCGATATGCTCGAAAACGGCGGGGGCGATGGTTGTATGTCGGTTATTTCTCCTGATATTTTCAAGGAATACGGCGTCGCCTACGATAAACAGACCACCGAGGCCCTGCGCTCGATTGGGATCAAAACCGCATATCACACCTGCGGTCGGATGATGGCCCAACTCGATCTGGTCAAAGAGATTGGGGCCGAAGCCACTGAAACCCTGACCCCGCCAGATATGGGTGGTGATGTCAACCTCCGCGAAGTCAAAGCCACCCTGGGCGATACCATGTGCCTGATCGGCGGTTTCGACCAGCAGAAAGGTTTCGAAAACGGCAATCCAGAGGTCATACGTGGGCTAATCCAACAATGTTGGGAACAAGCCGGACCCGACGGTGGTTACATCATGGCAGCCTCCGATCACTTTTTTGAGGGTAGCCCCGAGAATATCCAGACTTACGTCGATATTGCTAAAGAATTTCGGTATTAATTGTTGGATGGTTTGCTACTAACCAACAAACCGACTCCCCCAAGGAGCCACTCATGTCTACGACATCCAAAGAACGGGTATTGACCACCTTCAATTATGAAGAGCCGGATCACGTCCCGGCCTGGTTGGGGGCCTCGCCTGAATTTCGCGAGTTGATGCGAGTCCATCTGGGTTTACCCGATGATGAGAGTCTCTCACAATGGGTGGGGGATGATTTTCGGCGGGTGTTTGCCAGCTATGCCGGACCCGATGAGTTCAGCCCGGTGGCGAATCTAAAATACGAAGGGGCCACCTATCGCACCCCGTTCGGAGTTGAACGCCATGGCTACGGTTATGGGATGCCCATGAATCGCCCGCTCAAAGATGCCACGACCTTGGCCGAAATCCATGATTACGCCTGGCCGGACCCGGCCTGGATGGATGTCTCGCATATTCGGGATGAAGTTCTATCTTATGACGGTAAATACGCTATTTTAGGCGGTGACTGGTCCCCCTACTGGCACGATGCCCTCGATTTGATGAGTTTTACCAACCTGAGCTATCGGATGTACGATGCCCCCGAATTGGTCGATGCCCTACTGGAGCATATCACTGACTATTACTTCGGCGTCAGCCAACGCGTTTTCGAAGCCGCCGCCGATGTGATTGACATTTTCTTCATCGGTAACGATTTTGGCGGGCAAACCGGCCCCCTCATCAGCGAGAAAATTTTCCGCCGTTTTTTCCTCCCTCACCTCAAACGGCTGATTGACCTCGGGCATGATTATGACCTCAAAGTCCTGATGCACTGTTGTGGCGGTTTCGCCCCCTTGATTCCGGCCATGATCGAAGCCGGTTTAGACGGCATCCAGGCCCTCCAACCAACCTGTAAAGGTATGAATCCCGCCGACCTCAAGTCCGAGTTTGGTGACCAGATTGTCCTGATGGGCGGCGTCGACACTCAACTATTGATCGAAGGCACCCCTGGCCAAGCTCGGACGGAAACCAAAAAAGTCATTGATATTATGAAGTCAGGTGGTGGTTACATTTGCTCCCCCAGCCACGACTACCTGCTCCCCGAAACCCCGGTCGAGAATGTCGTGGCCCACTACGAAGCCATCAAGGATTTTGGCAGATACTAACAATTTAACGTCATTACGAGCGGAGCGAAGCAATCTGAGTGACTATCTCGGAGATTGCTTCGGCGATAAAACTGCCTCGCAATGACGCAATTACCCCAAAAGGAGAAGCCCCATGAAACGATTTGGTCAAGTGATCGGTGTCAAAGCCGAAACCCTCGATGAATATATCAAATATCATGCCGATGTCTGGCCTGAAATTCTCAGCATGATCACCGAATGCAATATTCGCAACTATTCGATTTTCTATAAAGATGGACTGCTGTTCGCCTATTTCGAATATGTGGGCACCGATTTTGATGCTGACATGGCCAAAATGGCGGCGGATCCCAAAACCCAGGAGTGGTGGGACATCATGATGCCCATGCAAGCCCCCCTGGAAACCCGCGATGAAGGCGAGTGGTGGGCCACAATGGAAGAGGTCTTCCACACGGATTAAGTGTTGTGCGGTTTGGTGTTTTGGGCAAGACTAATTGATTTACCGCACAACCTAAGCAAATGCTGGATCAACAAGAATTTCAAACGAAAATGATTTCTGGCATTTGCAGGAGATAGCACTTATGGAAAGAACAGCCAACTGTCTAAAAAAATTAGAGCGGATGAACAAAGCGCTCAACCATGAAGAACCCGATCGCGTTCCGGTTAGTGACTTTTTCTGGGGCAGTTTCCTGGAACGCTGGCGCACAGAGAAAGGTCTACCCGACGATACTGACATTTATACCTACTACGACCTCGATTGGATCGTCACCGTCCCTAATCTGGACCCCCATATCAAGCCCTTCGAAGTCATCAAAGAGACCGATGAAGAAGTTGTCGTGCGGACCGGTTTCGAGGCGATTTTACGTAAGAAATTCGCTGACCCGATGCCCGAATTCATCGCGTTCGAGACCGATACCATCGAAAAAGTCGAAGCCTTCGAGCTAGATGATCCGGCCGATCCCCGCCGGTTCTTCGAGGGCGGTGACAATCAGATCGGCGGTGTCGGTGACGGCTATGCCCGCGACCTGCCCCCCTGGATTGATGGTGTTAAAGCCCTGCACCCGAACATCCCGGTGTATGGCAGCGTGTGCGAAGCCAACGAGTATTTGACCCGCATCGTCGGCCCCGAAAACTTCTTGCTGTGGATCGCCATGTATCCCGAAAAGATGGGCAAATTTATCACCAAACTGAATGCTTGGTCGTTGGAAATTCTCAAGGCCCAAATCAAAGCCGCGGATGGATTAATCGACGGCATTGTGATTTGGGGCGATGTGGCCTACCGCAAAGACGTCTTCTTTGCCCCCGATTACTGGCGTAAATATTACAAACCCGGCCTAAAAGCCATGGTCGATTACTGCCATGAAAACAATCTCCCGGTCATCTACCACGGTTGCGGCAACGTCAAGAAGATCTTTGCCGATTATATCGACGTTGGCATCGATGCCTACAACCCCCTCGAATCCAAAGCTGGGCTGGACGTGGTTGACCTCCGCCGGGAATACGGTCATCAGATCGGGTTCTGTGGCAATATGGATGTCCTCGATTGGGCCCACAAAGACTTGGATGAACTCAAA
>CAYVQU010000068.1:0-25171 GCA_964453155.1 uncultured Anaerolineales bacterium
AGCCAGCTTGCCAGTTTGGTCAAACCCTGCGCTTTGATATCAAAGGGAAATATCGTTCCCCCAGTCAACAGGGTACCAAAGGTATACAACATCGCACCCCCAAAACCAAAAGAAAACGTCATTGCGACCCGATCAGCAGGATTCAAGGAATAATTTTGCCAACAGCGCCAGGCCGCGTGCAGCAAATTACGTTGTTGAATGATCACCCCTTTCGGCTTCCCGGTGCTGCCCGAAGTATAGATCAAATTACTGACATTACTGGCATCTAACTCAATCTCTACGTTTGGATAGATTTCAGCCGTGTGAATCTCATCCAAAACAATTAAATCTGAGGGGAGTTTAATGCTCGGGTCGATGGATTGCAGATGATGGCTATCCGTTATCAAGATTTGGGCGCGTGAATCTCTCAATAAAAATGAAAATCGTTCCGGGGGTAAATCTGGAAGAATGATCGTGAACAACCCGCCAGCTTTCAATACCCCCAACATTGCAACGACGGTTTTAATGTTTTGTCCAAGAAAAATTGCGACTCCATGCTCCTGATCAGACTGCTGCGCCTGGACTGCTAAAATCTGCTGGGCCACTTTATTCGCGATATTATTTAATTCAAGAAAAGTGAGTTGATTATCATCATCTTCCAATGCAATTTGATCCGGGATTTGTAACACAATAGACTCAAATCTTTCTGGAATAGATTTGAAAAGATCCACCCGATCAAAAGGAAGTTGATTACTCGTTCGAGGAACTTGGGCCAGCAGCGAAGTAGTATTTGGGAGCATCGTAAACCTTTAAATTCAAATACAAATTATATCTTATTTATATTATTATTCACTTTCTCTGCAACCAGATTTTGAATATGTGAGATAATGATAGCAAATTCGAGCAAGTAAATTATTGAGTGGGATAATTTTCACAAAAAGAAGAAACACTATGAATGAAGATAATAACCAAAACATTGAAGATATTTCCGAACCAACCGATGCGTTGCCGCCAGTTTCGCTGGCCGAACTCCCTGCCGTCATGCAGACTGCGGTGAAAGAGGTAGGCTGGCAAACCCTGACTCCGGTCCAACAACGCGCCATCCCCTACATGCAAGCGGGTCGAGACCTGATGGTCCAAGCCAAAACTGGCAGCGGTAAAACCGGCGCGTTCGTACTACCATTATTAGAAAAAATTGATATCAACCGCAATAACTGTCAGGCATTGGTGTTGGTTCCTACCCGTGAATTAGCTCAGCAGGTTTCTGAAGAGGCCAAATTATTAGCCGGGGACCTGGATTTTCGAGTGGTTGCCGTCTATGGGGGAACCAGCTACGGCCCGCAGATCGCGGCTTTTGAGAAGGGGGCCCATCTGGTGGTCGGCACCCCTGGACGGGTGTTAGACCATCTCATTAAGCGCAATCTCACCCTCCACAACCTGCAATTCCTGATTTACGACGAAGCAGACCGGATGATGTCGATGGGGTTTTATCCCGATATGGTCCGCGTGCAAGAATTTTTGCCCAATCACCCGATCAAGGGGTATATGTTTTCGGCCACGATTCCAGTCCAAGTGATGCGATTGGCGCAACACTTCCTGAATAACCCCGGATTTCTCAGCTTGAGCCGCGACACCGTTCACGTCGAAGATACGGAACACGTTTTCTACGTCTGTCCCGGGATGGATAAAGATCGTTCTCTGGTGCGGCTCATCGAAACCGAGACCCCTTATCAGGCCATTATTTTTTGCAATACAAAAGCCCGGGTCAATTATGTCGCCACGGTTCTGCAGCGGTTTGGCTACAACGCCGACCAAATCAGTTCGGATGCCTCCCAAAATGTGCGTGAAAAAGTCATTCAACGCTTACGGGATGGGAAAATCCGGTTCCTGGTTGCCACCGATGTCGCCGCCCGTGGCATTGATATCCCCGAACTGACCCACGTCATTCAATTCGAGCCCCCCGATGATTTAGAATCGTACATTCACCGGGCCGGTCGCACCGGGCGGGCGGGTGCCACTGGCACTGCCATCATGTTGATCAACTTCCTCGAGAAAAAACACATCACCAGGCTAAGTGCCCATTACAATATCGAATTTGAAGAGCGGCGCCTACCCGAAGATGAAGATGTCCAGAATTTAGTGGCCCAGCGGTTGATCGGCCAACTCGAAGCCCAATTGCGAGACCGAGACAAACTCAAAATCGAACGCATGCGCCGCCTGGCTCCCCTCGCCCAGCAATTGGCCGCGGATGAAGATGGCCTGGAACTGCTGACCATGCTTCTCGACGATACCTATCACACCTGGATGCATAAACCGCCCGAACTCCCGCCGATTGGGGGGAAGAAATCGGGTTCGCAGCGTCGTAAACGCAGTGGAAAGCGCCGTCCCAAACGTCGGGGGCGCGATCGACGCCGTAGATAAACCGCTAAGGAAGCCAGGAATTCAGAATTTTTGGCGCATTCTAACCTAGTTTTTTAACCATGGAAATCAACCACAAAGGGCATTAAGGAGCACAAAGCTTTGTGCTTCTAAGTGCCCTTTGTGATTATCCTGGATTCTTGGTTTCCTAATTGAATTTGGAGTTAATATGAAAGCCGCTTACTTTGAAGAATTCGGTAAACCCATCGAAATCCGAAATCTCCCCGATCCGACGCCATATAATGATGGGGTTGTCATCCAGGTGAAAGCCAATGGCATCTGTCGTAGTGACTGGCATGGCTGGATGGGCCATGATGGCGATGTTCATCTGCCGCATGTGCCAGGGCACGAGCTAGCCGGGGTGATCGTCGCAGTTGGTAAAGATGTGACTCGGTGGACAGAGGGTGACCGGGTGACGCTCCCGTTCGCCGGAGGCTGCGGCCGCTGTGAGCAGTGTGCGACCGGCAATCAACAGGTCTGCGACGATTATTTCCAGCCGGGGTTCACGGCCTGGGGATCGTTTGCGAAATATGTTGCCATTCGATATGCGGACGTTAACTTGGTAGCTCTGCCAGCAGAACTTGATTATGTCCCCGCGGCCAGTCTAGGGTGCCGGTTTATCACCTCGTTTCGAGCGGTAGTGCATCAGGGCCGAGTCCAACCAGGCGAGTGGGTGGTGGTGCATGGCTGCGGCGGCATTGGTTTATCGGCAATAATGATTGCAGCTGTCATGGGGGCCCAGGTGATCGGGGTCGATATTCGAGAATCGGCATTAGAGCAGGCCAAATCGTTAGGAGCAGCAATCACCCTCAATGCCAGAACGGAGGATCAGATTCCAGCAGCGATCCGCGAGATCACCAAAGGCGGCGCGCAAGTCTCCATAGATGCCTTGGGGTCCAACCAAACTTGTCTCAACTCAATCATGAGCCTGCGCAAACGCGGGCGCCATGTTCAGGTCGGCGTGATGGCAGATGAACACAAAGAAACCGCCCTCCCGATGGGATATGTAATGTTCAATGAAATGGAGTTGATCGGCAGTCATGGAATGCAAGCTCATGCCTACGATCCCATGCTGGAAATGATCGTAGCAGGAACCCTGCAACCCGAAAAACTCATCAGTCATACAGTCTCATTAGAAGAGGGGGTAAAGGTGTTGATGGCAATGGATTCGTCGCCCCCGACGGGTGTCGTGGTTATTGATCGGTTCTAGTAGGGGCAGGTCTAAGACCTGCCCCTACAGATCGGCCCCGACCCGGTTTATACTGCCGGTTCGGGTACGCGCACCCTTGAAGCCACAAAGAAGTTGGTCAGCGCCAACAACGCCCCAAACAAGAACACATATTGGAACCCCCAGGCATTCCAGATCGCGCCCCCAACTAAGGCCGCTGATATCGAGAAAACATGGTCGATGGTCACCCCAGCCGTCATCGTGGATTGGATGTGCTCGGGTTCTTTGGCAATTTTCTTCATGTAGGTGGCCCGCGCCATCCCGACTGAAATGACCATTTGGTCGAGTAAGTAGCAGCCACAAACGATGTAAAAGGCAATATTTTCGGGAAAAATGGATTTGGCAAAACCGTAACCAAAACATATGAAGATCAGTGTGATCGCTTCAGTCGTCAAAACAAATTTCTCCCCAAACTTGTCAATCGCCCGGCCTAAGAAAGGCTGGAAAATAATCCCAATCACCCCACCGATCATCAGCAGCGAGGCAATAATCTGGGTCGGCTGATTGAACACAGTCACCAAAACCCAGGGGGCAAAGGTGATGAAGATTTGCTTGCGGGCTCCCGAAATCGTCACGAGAGAATAATACAAGCGATATTCTTTATGGAGTTTTAAAAATGTCTTGGCGGGTCTGGGCTGAACGCGTTTCATCGAGAAAAACAGAAAAGAAGCCAGCGCAAAAGTGACCGCGGCGATCACAAAAGCATGTTCAAAGTCAAAGTTGAGATATTTAAACCCCAGCACGACCATCAGGCTGCCGCCGATCTTGGCGATATTCGTGACGGCGTTAAGCTGTCCCAAGCGCTTCCCAGTTTGTCCCTCCTTCGCCAACTCCATCCCAATGGTCGATGACAGGGGAAAGAACAGGTGCTGACCCAAGCTGTAGAAAAATAACCAGATGGTCATAATGGCATAACTAGGTGCGAGAAAACCGATCAAGAGAATGCCCACCACACTCAAGATCATGGTGACCGCACTCAGTCGACGGCTGCACAGGAAAGATAATCCGGCCGACACAAAAACGACTAAAAATCCTGGTAATTCGCGGGGGAATTCCAAGAACGAGCGCTGAAATGGGGTGATCATAAAGCGTTCGTCCAAAAAGTTATTGAAGGTCGATTCGAAAATATTGCTACCGAAACCGACAACAAAAACAGCCAGCCCGAATATAAACAATTCACGGGGGATTTTTTTATAAATGGAGTGACGGGCGTTGATGGTAGTCATTGATTTACCTCAGAATTGAATGTGATAACAATTAGGAAGCCAGAAATCCAAGAAAAAACTTCGTGGATTCCTGGCTTCCTAAGATATGGTTATTTCCACAATTTTGTCTAAATTCGCCGTATTGTAATTCAAAATTTCACATTTTCCCGACGAATTTCATCCTGATTTCGTGGGATAATCATCGTAAAACGTAATCTTTCGTAAAAATCGATGTACCAGTGCTCAAAACAAAATTTTCACCGCTGAGTCGCAAAGGACACGGAGAAAAAAATTACAGAACTCCGCGTACTCAGCGACTCAACGGTGAACAATTATTTTTCAAACCAAAAGGATACAACATGGCTAAACCCATCTCCAAGTTTCAAATCGTTGGCGTTCGCTATCTGACTGCTCGGCATGTACCTGGCCCAGGCGTGCCATTAGATACTTACGCGGAGAACAAAATATATGTAGTGGATGATATTCCCTATAACGTTGTGGAACCAAATTTCACAGATGAACAGCGCAGCGGCGATGAAATTGCAGACCTTGGAATTTTAGGGGGATTAATCGCCGACGAAGTGGCCGCGGCCCGAAAAACTGGTGACGCAGTTTTAATGACGGGTGGGAACTGCTGCCACATCACTGGGGTAATCGGCGGTTTACAGGATGTCCATGGCCCGGAGGCCAAGATCGGTTTAGTCTGGTTCGACGCCCATGGAGATTACAACACCGCGAAAACATCCCTATCCGGCATGCTGGGCGGGATGCCGGTGGCCGTCGCCGCCGGGCTGACCCACCCAAAATGGCGGATCGGCTCTCACATCGTCGCCCCGCTCCCCACCGACCGGATCATCCTGGTCGATGTCCGCAACCTGGATCCTGCGGAGGAGCAACTCATCCGGGCCACCGATACCGTCATCGCCGCGCCCGCGCCAGGATTTCCAGGAGAAAATTTGGAGGCTGTAGCCAAAGATTTGGCCGCAAAGGTCGATTATATTTACCTCCACATCGACTCCGACATCCTCGACGAAGCCTACACGCCCAACCACAGCACCAAAGAACCCAACGGGCCCGATATGGATCAAGTCCAGGCCGCGATTGATACCGTCATGGCGACTGGGAAAGTGGCGGCGTATGCGGTGGTGTCGGTTTATGGGGAAGGAGAGGGATCAGAAATTATGATCAACTCGGGGATGGCGTTGATCCGCGGGGGATTAGAGAAGTGGAAGAAGTATGGGATGGTTTAAGGTTTGGGAATGCGGTTGCAACAAACAGCAACCGCATTCCTGGGCGACACATTTACGGCATCCAATCTAAGCCGCTGAAATAATCAATTCCGTCCAATAACCCTTCTGTAAGGAAGCGGATTTCAGAGCCATCGGCTGAGAAAACATAAATCATGGGTTGGGGAAATTGTGAAGAGCCTAAGAACCACCTTCCATCCGGTGACCAAGCCCATATTCTGCCCGTAGTTGGCGTTCCCAAGAGATGTACCTGGTTAGCACCGTCGGGATCCATCCGATAGGGATTGTATCGGTTTTGATGATAGCTCGCTAAGTTAATTTGACTGCCATCCGGTGAGAATAGATAGAGATTTTCATGCCCAGCCATATCTGTGATCTGGGCTTGGTTTTCGCCATTTTTATCCACTCGCCAGATATTGTAATTGCCACCCTTATCCGAAGCAAAGTACACCCATTCTCCATCTGGCGACCAGGCCCAGGATTGCACCCGCCCGGTCGATTGGCTGACATTGCGGACATTCTCGCCATCAGCATCCATCACATAAATTTGAGCGGAGCCACCCCGGTCGGATCGAAAGATGATTTGTCCCCCATCTGGTGACCAGGGAGAGCTAAATCGGGATAATAACTCATCTTTCGCAGGATTCTCGGTCAGGTTGCGAGGGTTAGAGCCATCGGCAGCTGCAATGTAGATTTCACCTTTCCCGGCTGGTAGGGAATAACCCAAGACTTGGGTGCCATCCGGGGACCAGGCCTGCGGGAAGAAATCCATATTTTTAACGAAATTTCCATCCGGGTCATAGACTTCAACTGACTTAGGTACATAGTCATTGAGCCCGAAATCAAACACAGTGTGGGCGGCATAAATAAATTGACCCTCCGGTGACCACAGAAAACTATATCTACTTAAGCTGCTGTGGGTGGGGTTTGCGGTGATCTGTTTGGCCGCGGTGCCATCGGCATTCACCAGCCAAAGATTAGTGGGGTTGTCTCCCACCACCATCTCCGTGAATACAATTTTCTGACCATCTGGGGAAACAGCCCAGTCCCGGTGAAACGCGTCTGGCTGGGTCAGTTGCTGCAAATCGGTGCCATCGGCATTGATGGTGAAGATGTGGGAAACATTTCCACCAGCGAGTTGGGCTTCAAATATGATCTTTCCATTCCCCCCCGCAAACTGGGTGGGGGTAGCAGTGGGTGTTTCGGTAGGGACCGGAGTGGCGGTCGGCTCAGGAGTGTTCGTAGGCTCCGGGGTGTTGGTGGGGATTTCTGTTGGTGTGGCCGAGGGGGGATCGGTATCGACAGGGGCAGCTTCGGCCTCACTTTGTTCTGCCTCGGCGATCACCGCCCCCGATTCGGGGGTCGGCGTGGCGCAGGCTGCTACACCCACAATCGCCACAAGAAAAATACTGATAAGCCAAAATTTATTTATTTTCATACTGCACTTCATTCTTTCGTCAAATTTAATCCGGACGGCAGTCCAGAGCGAACGCCCGTCCCAGTTTTGCTAGTCTAAAACCTGCCAGTATTCCAGGCCGAATTCGGTCAGGATGATCAGGCTCATTCCATCCTCGCTGAGTTCAATACCGTGAATTTCGGCTTCGCTGTCCAACTGACCGAGAAAATCTCCGGTTGCAATATCATAAATATCGATGCCGATCATCATGAAATCGTCGTTTGGGCTGAAAAACACATCCGCGAACTTGTTATAGGGTGTAGAGAAGGTAAAGGTACCTTCGACTTCCTTGGATTCCACACCAACAACCGTGCCATCTGCTAACAGAATCTGAGTGTCTCCCGGTAGGAAAAGCATATCTTGGCAAGGGTAACTATACGGGGTGGGTTGACCATCTACTGGGCCAAGATTGAAAAACGCCGCCTGCGCCCGACAATGCGCTACCAACTTCCCATCAGTGCTCAACGCCTGATATTGGATCGTTTCAAATGGGAAAGAGGCGTATATTCCTCCAGTGAGTGAATTGTAGATTGTTCTCGAACCAATGGTCCGCTCGCCCTCCACCCAACAAATTTGGGTAGCGCCATTTTCGCTAAAGCGACAATCTCCAAAGCGTTCGCGTTCCGGAGCAGAAAAGCTCGCGACCTCTGCTCCGGCTACCAAATCATAATTGAAGGCCCGGTTCGCATTCCCCTGAACATAAACCACCTCATCGGTAAGAAATTCAATACTTTCGATCAAAAACTGGGGATTCGCCGGGTATATCATTTCAAGGAGATCCAAAGTGCTTACCTCCCAAATCTCAATCCGATCCGCAAACGGGATAGCAAGTTTCGTACCTGAGGGGCTAAGATCTGCAAAACTATCCAAGGCATACTGTGTACTGGTGGATAAAATCTCAAAAGTCTTGGCATTCCAGAGTTTAATCACACCATCCCACGAAAAAGTATAAAGCACATCTCCGACCGGAGAAAAATCAAACAAGAGTGGTGAAGGCTGCTCAAATTCGTTGAACATGGATATATCTTCCCCAGCAACATAATCTCGAACGATCATCTTTTTATTGTATATTGTATTAACTATCGTGCTACACGCCTCATCCCGTTCATATTGAATATCGTCATAGAGCAAACCCAATTGACTTGAACCACCAATAAATGAATATTGATTGACCAAAAGGTTGCCTGAATTACATTTACCTGACTCTGAATACAGAAAACCAACACCCTGACCAACATTTACTTCCGAGGAATAATCGGTTGCTGGTCGAGCAATTTGCACCGGCGCGCCGACACCCCAAATAAAGTACGCGTAATCGCCATTGTCCGCAAACTTAATTCCAGTTGTCAGCACCAGTTCATAAAATTGTTCGCCACTTTCGATTGCGTACAAATGGTGACCTTTTTTTTGAAAATCCATGGGGTTGGTTTTCTCAATATCTAGGGTATGGACAGCAAAAAACATATCACTATTTGGACTAAAAATGAAATCAGTGATTTCGGCTGGTGCGACTGGGCGTTCGATCGTTAGATTGCGGATTTCACCACTTTCCAGGTTGACCAGATCAAAGGTCCGCGAGCCGGTAGCATAGGTTAGATACTTTCCATTGGGACTCACCTTAACGGCCACCTGATCGTCTGACAGAGTGTAGCGCGGGTTCGCTTCATTCGTATCAATGTTCAGAAAAACGATGTCTTTACCTTGTAGAGCGGCGATTTCACCACGATCAAGGGAATTCACCAATTGATAGTTGGGAAAATCGGTTAAAAATTCCAAGGTGTCCCCATCTAAAACATCAATTCCGCGGTTGGTTTCAACTAACAAGGCGCGGCCATCTGCATTCCATAGAATATTAATTGGACGCCCCATCGAAACCGAGATCGTAATCCAATCACCGGCCTGATTCTTAAAATACGCAGTTTCACCAGAATTTGGATCGCCAACATATTTCAGATCGAGATCCGAAAAACTCACCATCTCCAGTCGCCTCACATTCTCAGAAGAAATTGGTAAGGGCGCAGGGGTACTAGTGACAGTCGGCTCGGGGGTCTCCGTGGGGGTTGGCGTGAAGGTGGGAATTTCAGTGGGCGTTGCCGTTGGGGGTACCACTTCAGTGGGTACCGCTTCGGATTCCGCTTTCTCTTCAACTTCGGCGACAACCGTCGGCTCAGGCGTCGGCGTTGTACAGGCAATCAGGCTCAAGGTTAGCAAAAAAATCAATACCAATAAGCTGTTTTTCATAGTTCAATTTTTCTCCTTCTTCAATTTTCTAAACTTACCAGAGGACTGCCAGCCCTGACAGGGCCGGCAGTCCTTTATTTCACTCTAAAACCTGCCAGTATTCCAGGCCGAATTCAGTCAATATTATCAAACTAAGACCATCGGCTGACAGGGTAATGCCGTGGATTTTTCCATCGATATCTAATTGACCAAGAAAATCTCCGGTGGAAAGATCATAAATATCGGTGCCGATCAACATAAAATCATCGTTGGGGCTGAAGAAAACATCACCAAATTCAGCATAGGGGGAGGGGAAGGCAAAAGTACTCACCACTTCCCTGGATTCCACCTCCACCACGGTCCCATCGGCCAGCAGGAGTTGGATATCACCGGGCAAAAAGACCATGTCCTGACAGGGGAATTGGTACGGTCGCGCCACGCCCCCATCAAGCGGGGTTATGCTAAAGAGCGCAGCTTCTTCACGACAGGAGACAAATAGGTGTCCCGCGTTACTGATCGCATTAAAATATGCGGTCTCAGCCTGTACCGACATAAACAATTCACTCGTCATGGGATCAGCAATGTGCAGCGTAGATGATTGCCAATTGCTAACCTGGCAAACTTGCCGATTGCGATCGGAATTATATTTGCATTGGTAATATTGTTTTCCATCGGGACCTTGAAACTCTTGAAGTATCTGGTTACTGCCGGCATCATATGTAAACGTATGGAAAACGCTGCCATAACGCACCATCAGCCCAATGGTTTCACTGGCAATATATTTGACCTGGCTTTCGTTCACGCGGCTATCCACCGCTCCCCAACTCAGGCGCGATACCGGTAATTCAAAGGTTTGGACAAGCGCTTGCGTTTCAGTTTCAATCACTTCCACCCGGTCCCAATATGGAACAGCATAGAATTCGCCATTTGGGTTGAGCGAAATCGAATCCATTTGTGTATACGCGCGGCTGGTGGCCAGCAATTCCCCAGTGTCACTGTCCCAAAGCTTTATAAGACCATCTACCGCGGTTGTAAAGAAAGTGCTGCCAGCCGGTGAATATGCAAAAGTGGTGGGTAGCGGATGCTCAAAAGCATCTAAGGTTGCGGCGACTTCGATGGCTTCCAAATCCCACTGAATTAGTTTTGCCTGGGGGGGGTGTAGATGAACCTTCTTTCCAATTGGTTGTTTGACCGGTATACAGAACACCCAGGGTTTTGCTCTCCGTCCGGAATGAAAAGGCCCAGGAGTTAAAAAATGATCCGATTTCGGTCGTTTGATCCCAATTGTTAAACCGACCAGCAAACTCAGCCTCGATAATCTCTCTCGTTAAATCATCGCTGGTACGAGCCAGATGAGCGGGCGTGGCCTGGCGATTGGTGCCATCGTAGGCATAATAATCCCCATCCGGGGCATGCGTGATCGGCCGCCTGACAAAAATTTCGTAGAATTGTTCGCCGGTTTCCACCGAGAACATCTGCGATGATGCGGGACGCCCCTGGTTTTGGTGGGTCACAAACACAACCGCACTATCTGGGCGAAAGGAGAAGTCGGTAATACCAATTGGAGCAATGCTTCGTTGGATATTCAAATTGCGGACATCATCAGACACCAGAGAAACCAGATCGAAGGTCCGGTCACCCGTGGCATAGGCCAGGTTATTCCCATCAGGGCTAACACCAAGTGCAATGGTAGGATCAACGAGGGTCCATTGACTGGCAACTTCCCCGGTAGCCAGATTCAAGAATACCAGATCAGCCCCCATTAAGGCCGCCACTTCACCGCTTGCCAGCATATCAATCGGTTGATATCCATCATACTCGGCAACCAATTCCAGGGTGCTGCCATCCATTACATCGATCCCGCGACTGGTTTCGACAACCAACAGGCTGCCATCCGGATTCCATCTGGCGGTCCCCCAGTTAGCAGCCGGATCACCCAAAAATTCACGGCCTAGGTCAGTAAAGGAGGTGCGCGATAACTGGCCGACATTCGCGGCAGAAATCGGCAAGGGCGCGGGGGTGTTGGTTGGGGTAGGTTCGGGAGTATTCGTCGCCGTTGGTTCCGGGGTATTGGTCGGGGTTTCGGTGGGGACCTCAGTTGGGGTAGCCGTTGGCGGCTCCACTTCAGCTGAGACAGCTTCTGGTTCACTTTGTTCGGATTCGGCAATCACAGCTTCTGGCTCGGGAGTGACGGAGGTGCAGGCCCCTAAAGCCAAAGTAAAAACCACCATTAGGATAAACAAGTAAAGATTTTTTTGAGTTGAAGCCATTTCTTCTCCTATTCGATTGGTTGAATGAGAACATCTGATAAGAAGTGTACCACCAAGGTGACTGTCACTTTGGAACCAAGTAATCCAGCGTAATTTGTGATTATGGCTGGAACTGCTCATCCTGGCTTTGCAGAGATCCGGCCAACAGTTTGCGAACTTCGGTCTTATCGGTTGCGACCAGATAAAATTCCTGGCCCCCCGAGCGAAGTGTATCATTAGATACATCGATACAAAGTATATTGATGCTAATTTCTTGGCAAACCCAACAGGTATAATTTGTGCAGATCATCAACCAAGCTTATTCACTACGAGGTTCATTATGAATAAAAGAGACATCGTCCTGAGTTTATTACATCCCGATACATCTACACAATACACCCCCGCCGCTTTTTTTCTACACTTCGATCCAGCTTTCCATCGCGGCCAAGCCGCGATTGACAAGCATTTGGAATATTTCCATTACACCGGGATGGATTTGGTCAAAATCCAGTATGAAAACCGCTTCCCGCTGCGGCCAGAGATCGTCAAACCCGAGGATTGGGCCAAGATGCCCTGCTACGGCCCGGATTTTTATGAAGATCAATGGAATATCACGGAGGGTTTAGTTAAAGCCGCCGGCAAAGATGCGCTCGTGATCATGACCCTTTACTCCCCTTTCATGTGCGCGGGTCATTCGGTTGGAAAACACGTATTTTTCGATCAGGTGAAAGAAAATCCCAGTAAAGCAGCCAAAGGAATTGAAATTATTGCCCAGAGTTTATTGACCTTTGCAAAAGGCTGCATCGACCGGGGTATCGATGGGTTCTATCACTCTACTCAGGGAGGCGAAACGCACCGTTTTGAAGGATCATCCATTTTTGAGGAATGCATCCGGCCCTACGATTTAGCTCTGATGGAATACATCAACGCAGAATGTGATTTAAACATCCTGCATGTTTGCGATTACGAAGGTGGTTACACCGATTTAACCCCCTTCTTAGATTATCCGGGCGATATCGTCAACAGCAGCCTAAAAGTTGGAGATGAATTTTTGTCACCCACTGCAATCTCTAAGATGTTTGGGCGGCCGTTCATGGGAGGGCTGGACCGACATGGGGTCATTCTTACCGGCAAACAGGATGAAATCAAAGCTGAGATCAACGCAGTGCTGCAACAAACTCCGACCGATTTTATTCTCGGAGCCGATTGCACCATCCCCAGCGAGGTGGATTGGGACAATATCAAAACTGCGATCGATGCTGCCCATCAATATTCAAAATAACAGATAAGGAACGCTATTCCTGGCAGGAACAGCGTTCCTTTTATATCAAGAAGATTGATCAACCATCCCCTGGTCATGAATCAGTAGGAAAACCAGTCCTGACAAGACTGGTTTTCCTATTTTTTTACCCCGTTGCAAACAACCGCGAAATTATCCCCAATAAGCAGAAATACATCCCGGCATAGAGCAGCATTTCATACCGATTTTCCCGCCCTTTGGTGATCGAATACACAAAGGGCAAACCACCGGCACAGATGATGCCATACAAAATATGCATGGACCCATGTGCGGGTCGGGCCGCATTGGACAATAGAACCACCCCCAAAACCCCTTGTAACAACACGATTATCTCAGAAATAACCACCGCGCCGCGATAATTGCTGGTGAACCCCGTTTTCCGAAAAAATCGCCACAAGGACCACACCCCCATTGCCCCAAAATAAAATGTTATTGTCAGTGCAAACCGGCCATGAAAAAAGTTGAGTGGCATAAACCTTGCTCCTTGTGAAATTGGAACTGATCAGGATGAAATTGATGACGCAGATTGCAGGGCCGTATCGAAGGATGTATTTTCTGGCACACTTTGCAAATCGTGCGTAACATGAGTTAAAAACTCAAAAATCTTACCACAACACTGATTTTCATTGCAGATTGCAATGAAATCGTCACAATTTGGCCTGGTCGGTATGGTTTAATGAAAAACGGTAACTTCATACACAAAAAGGATTAAACATTGAATAACCCCAAACGACCGCAATGGTTACAATTTTTGGTTGTATTTTGCGTTCTGATAATGCTGTGGGGGGGACTAGCAGCCGCAACTTCACCTGAACAAGTTTCAAATATCCAGTCAGCAACCCCAGCCAAAGGCGTATTCCATCCTCAAAACCCATCTTTTGGGATGATTATTGGGGCGATTGTGATGCTGACCGTCATTATCACCAGCGTTATCATTCGCAGCCGAGAGCGGAGTTGACAGCCAACTCGACCTGAGGTATCCTTCTGGCCGACCGCTGGGTGGGTCCGGCGCGGCAGAATTCTTCGAACCGTGTCAGATCCGAGAGGAAGCAGCACTAAGGAGATCACTCTGGGTGCCGCCGGGGTTCCTACCCGGCGGTTATTTTTTTAATCTGCTACAATATTTCGATATGAAACTGAAGTTGTTTTTGGTTGGAATGTTCATAATTGTCGGAACGGCAGTTGGATTTGGGGTCAGGCAGATCCATAAAACGGTTCGGATTGAGGTCGATGGGAATCTGACAGAGATCAATTTTTGGGGATTTTCAGTCCAGGAGGCATTAACTGCGGCCCAAATTCCAATAACCGAAGGGGATTTAGTTGACCCGCCTTTAAATCAAAACATTTTAACTGGGGAATTAATTCAAATTTTTCGGGCTGCCTGGGTTATCGTCCAGGTAGATGAGTCTGCGGTTACGCTATGGACCGCAGACCGCGACCCTTTGGATTTGATCCACCAAGCCTCCTTTGAGGTTAAGACGGGCGATCAAATTTTCTGGGAAGGGCAATTGATCGCACCCGAAACTGAGTTACCGTATCAAAGCTCCCATTATCTTGAAATTAAAAGAGCCACCCCAATAACGGTGACGATTGATCACCAAACCCAAACAATTTATACGACAGTTCCGACCCTGGCAGCCGCGCTACTAGAAGCCGATATTGACCTCAATGAATCCGATCAAGTTATACCTGCTTTAGATACCCCATTAACCGGCGAACCCTTGCAGGTAGAAATACAACGGGCGAGCCGCGTCGTCATCCGCACGGGGGAAACCGAAATTGAAGACCAGGTGGTTGCCGCAACGGTTGGGGAGGCCCTGGCCGCGGCCGAAATGGGTTTGCAAGGCCTGGATTACAGTATTCCAGCCCCAAGTGAACCCATCCCAGCCTCTGGCCGCATTCAGGTTGTGCGGGTACGGGAAGAAATTTTGCTAGAACAGGACTTAATACCTTTTGGGTTCGAAGAACGAACCCTACCCGACGTAGACCTGGATACCCGGCAGGTGGTTCAAACTGGGGAATATGGGATTACGGCCCGTCGAATTCGCGTAGTCTATGAAGACGAGGTTGAAGTTTCCCGGGAGGTGGAAGCCGAATGGATCGCCAAATACCCCCAACCGCGAATCGAGGGTTATGGCACCAAGATCAGCGTACAATCCGCCCAAACAGCTGACGGACCCATCCAGTACTATCGCAAAATGGATGTTTACGCGACTTCGTATTCTCCCTGCAATATTGGCATCCCCGGCCAGTGTGGTACCCATACGGCCAGCGGCAAGGTACCCCAAAAAGGAATGATCGCGGTGATTCGGTCCTGGTACAACCAGATGCGGGGGCAAGCGGTCTATGTGACCGGTTATGGGTTTGCGACGATTGAAGATATTGGAGCGGGCTTCTCTGACCGCCATTGGATTGATCTGGCCTGGACGGATGAAGAGTATGCTGGCTGGTCAGGGTGGGTGACTTTGTATTTTTTGGCACCAGTTCCGGCGAATGTGATGTGGGTGTTGGAGTAAGAACTAGTGGGTTTGATTCTTAGTTGGCGGGGTGGTCGGTGGGGAAAGATGGTTGGACAAGGCCCCAGCGGCCGTTGATGAGCCAAGCGGGGTCTTGAGCAGCGACTTGTTCTGCCTGGCCGGGGTTTAAACCGGCGATGAGTTCTGATTTGCAGGTCCGCAGGGCAACCAGGGTGGTTGGGAAGTAAGCCAGAATATCTTCAAACTTTGTGGTGTAGGGCCAGTGACGATCGCCCAGCAGGCGGCGGTAGTTGGCATCACCTTTGCTGATCACCAGGGTTGCTTGAGCCAATTCAGCTCGGAGCTCGACCGGTAACTGCCACCCATCCAAGGGGGAATTCCAAAACCAGTTTTCACTAATTTGCAAACAGTCTTCGATCTGGTACTCAGCGAGCTCAGCACCAATCGATTGGGTGGTTGGGTTCTGAGTATTTTGCAAAAAACGGATCGTTGAATCGACATCTTTGATCATCGCATCGGATACAAAGGTAGGGTGTGCTTTGACATGGAAGCGCACCACCCCAGCAACGCCAGTTTTTAGCAAGAAAAAAGCCAAAGCCAGGTCACTCACCAATTCGAACCCAGCATTATCAATCAAGAAATCAATCCGCCCTCCAGCAGAATTTAGTATAGATTGGGCCACTTTGAGGGCCTCATCAACCAATATGTGAGCCCGAGCGGCAGACAAATCGGTATGATCTGGTTTGTTTTCGCCCTCAGCCGGCCACAAACTTAAATCGGCCTGATTCCCCCATAAATCCAGGTAGAGAAGTTTGGTGATTGTTGTTGGCGTGCGAGTCTCAGTTTCACTCGCTAGGGCAATCCGAGCCATTAAATCGTTGATCGCGGTCAGACTGACCTCCAAACCCAATTGTTTCTGATGAGTAAACGGATCATAACCAGCACCATCCCCTGATTGAAAATACCGGGTAGCTTCCAAAATCCGGCGGTAAAAATAATGCTCGGTAAAAAACCAGGGCGGCTGGAACCAAGTTTGGCCCTGATAAGGATCCGTATAGCCTTGCCAGGCGGCAAAATCTGGCGCGCTGGGATCATCAATCGGGCGGATTTTACCCTGGTGAATGTCTCTGATTAGCTCATGAATGCGGGTTTGAATTTCAGCGGAGAAATCATTTTCATCAAGCAGTTTGCGCGTGGTGTTTGGAAACCGGGTCAAAATCGTCTTGTTGGCCCAAGTATTTGGTTCAGATCCCAATTGAGGGGCGGCGATGGGGAGGCGTGGTTTCAATATCATCGAATATCTCCTGAAAAACCGCATTATACCTTTGTCAGGTAAAGTTCGTTATGTTATCCTTCTGCCATGTCTACTCTCCGGTCAAAGATACGCAATCCAGACTTCGTGAAGAAACTCATCTTTATCGAGGCCGGTATCATTTTAGTCATCTCTTGTGTGACGGTGGGAATCGTTATGTGGATTTCGATGAATCCTGAACCAGATTTACCCGAGTTGGCTGTGTTACCCTCCCCACCACCAGAGGTCCCAGCCGGAATAATTACCAGCGATACAGCCCAAACCATTACGGAGGTTGAATTACCAGCAGGGGATGATCCATTAGTATTTCCAACCCAATCGGTTCAAGAAATTCTGGCCAATCCAACCCCAACAGCCCTACCAGCGGGGGTTCCCACGCCAGTGCCCGTCTGTGGCGGCCCGGCGGAAATAATTGTTTTAGGAGTCGGTGTCGATACCCGCGGCACAGGTTACACCTACGGTTTAGCGGATGTTATTCGCATCGCCCGATTTGATTTTATCAACCCAAAAGTAAGTGTGATCGCGCTCCCCCGCGACCTCTGGGTGGAAATTCCAGGCCTGTCCAATTCAAATGAAGTTACTCACGGGAAGCTCAACCAGGCGTATTATTATGGGTTGGAATCCGCGGGTTATGCTCCCCAGACAGCTGGTGGTCCAGAATTATTGGCAGCCACCCTAGATCGAAATTTCGATTTGCAGGTTGATAATTATGTGACAGTAAATATGATCACGTTGGAAAAGATTATCGATGCGGTGGATGGGATTAAAATTTACTTACCCTATGATGTTGATGGTATGTCCACGTTGGAGGAAGATCCCTTCGATTTAGGCTACTTTGAAAGGGGATATCATCATCTTGATGGCGAAACGGCCGTGCGGTTGGCTCGGATCCGCCTGGTCGATGACGTTTTTCATCGCGCCAACCGTCAATCTCTGGTGTTATACGGGCTGCAAGAAAAACTACTCAGCCCCTCGGTTTTACCCAGAATTCCAAAACTCATCATGGCATTCGAAGATGCGGTTAAAACGAACCTAACCGCCCAGCAAATCAGACAATTGACCTGCCTGGCGCCCCATATCAATCGCCACAATTTAATGATGACCAACCTGCCGCGCGATTTGTTCACGGCGGCTACAATCGAAGTTGAAAATTACACCAAGCCGGTATTCGTTTGGGAAACCGATTTCGAAGTTATTCGGCAGTTGCTTGATTTGTTTCAAAATGGGTTCTGGCCCCAATAAGTGTGTGGCGTTTGGGCCTATAACTATTCAACTAGTTTTTCCGCCACACCTGAGCTGATTTCGGTTTGAGCTCAATGATCATTACGATAAATCTAACTTTAAGAATATGTCTCAAAAATTGAAACCCTTGCGGGTAACTGAATTATTACGAAAATATGGACTCCGCCCGAAGAAGGGCTTGGGTCAGAATTTTTTAATTGACGAAGCCGCGTTACAAAAAATCGTTTTGGCCGCTGCAATTGAACCGGGAGATACCGTTCTGGAAATTGGGCCCGGTCTGGGAAGTTTGACACGCCAGTTGGCTATCTGCGCCCGGGAGGTGATCGCGGTCGAGCTAGACCACAAGCTCATCCCGCCGTTAAAAGAAGTCATCGCCTCCTTTGACAATGTGACTGTTCTTCAGGGGGATATCCTGGAGCAGGATATCAAAACTTTGATCACTACTGACCAGTACGCAGTGGTTGCCAATATCCCGTATTACATCACCTCGGCCGTGATCCGGCATTTACTCGAAGCCCCAGTGAAGCCCACCGGCATGGTTCTTACGATTCAAAAAGAAGTGGCTATGCGCATTTGCGCGACACCACCCAATATGAACCTCTTGGCGTTGAGTGTTCAAGTTTATGGGAGCCCCAAGATTTCTGCCAAAATTCCCGCGGGTGCTTTTTATCCAGCCCCCAACGTCGACTCGGCCGTCATCCACATTGATTTATTTGACAAACCCACGATTCCGCCCCCATATACTGAGATTTTCTTCAAATTAGCCAAAGCAGGATTCAGTCAAAAACGAAAAAATCTGCGGAACTCCCTCTCCGGCGGACTGGGTCGGCCGAAAAATCAAATTGTGGATTTACTGGCGACTGCGAATATCGATCCTACCAGAAGAGCCGAAACCTTGAATTTGGAGGAATGGGAACAGCTTGCGCGCCAGTTTGCCAATTTAGAGTAGGCAATTCGGTGAGAGTTTCTTACCAGAAGATTAAGCGACCACCGGGGAAAATAAACACTCCCAATACATTTGTCTAGTTTTCCCACCTAACCCGGGTGATAAAATATCTTCACGTCCAAACCTGACATTATCATCTACACTGAATTGGAAATCTATTGCCATGATTGGGGAGTCTCTATTCAAATGTTTGCCCGAATTTTGAGTTTTCGGGCCGTACTGGGGGGAATATTTTTAGGCTGCTTGGTATTGATTTCGAGCTGTGATGGTTCAGATTACGCTCCCCCACCTGTAACCGATACTTCCAGCGCTGATTTGCGATTTCGCGAGTTTTATCAATGGATCGGGGGTGAAGAAATTCTGGGGCCAGTCATCTCGACAAAATTCACTCATGCCGATTTTGAATATCAATATACCGAAGCCGCTCTCCTGATGTATTCCGGCACAGCCAATTCTAATGACCAATATCAGGTTGCTCCGCTTGGGTTAGATGTGGGTGTGGCCACCCCTCCAACGGATCCGTCTTCACCGATGGGACACAAAATACATCCACCCTTCGAAGCGTTGTATATTGAATTAGGTGGCGCCCGCATGGTAGGGTTACCCTTACATCCGGTTCAATACAACCCCAAATTGCAACGCTTCGAGCAGTATTTTGAAAATTTGGGTTTTTTCCAATCAGAAAATGATCCGGAGGGTACGGTAAAGCTTATTGCCATTGGGGCTTGGAAATGTGGCGCAAAATGTGATCACACACCTCCAAACGAAAGTCAGGTTCAATTACCACGGGGAATTGATAACTCTGTCAGCTTGGCCCTCAACCGCCTGGATCCTAGCTTTACTGGCTTGCCGCTGACAGAACCATTTGTAGCCGCAGATGGGATCACTGAACAAATATTTGAAAATGTGGCCGTCTGCATAGACCCAGACTTTCCGGCCGGGATCCGGCTGCGGCCTTTACTCAAAATATTGGGCGTAAATTCAGAGCCAGGGAATTTTGAGATTCCAACGTTTTTCCAAGAGTACCTCAACCGCAATTCAGGTTTAGAACTTTCGGGCCAACCCATATCAAAATTTAAGCATCTTTCCGATAATGTTTTCCGCCAATGCTTCGAGAACCTGTGTCTTGACTACCGAGAAAACTTCCCTGAAGAACTTCAAGTCCGGCCGGCACCGTTGGGTTATTCATACAAAAATTTATTTGATGAAACCCAGTGAGCAATCCATAACAGTATCTTGCCCCCATCCTTTACCTTCGGTATAATACCGCCGCTGCGGGTGTCGCCAAGTGGTAAGGCAGTAGCTTCCCAAGCTACCATTCACGGGTTCGAATCCCGTCACCCGCTCAACTAAAGCCATCCTATTTGGGTGGCTTTTCATTTTTCTCAATTTCTTGGCAAATCGAATACATGGTAAAATCCTTCGGGTTAGCTCGAACCAAGTCCCCCAGCTAACTGCAACGCGTATTCGACTTCATGCCTCCAAAAAAACCAAACATTGTCTTTATTGTTTTAGATACCCATCGAGCTGACCGGTTGGGGTGTTACGGTTACACCCGCAAAACTTCCCCCAACATTGATGCCTTTGCCGATACCGCAACGTTATTCGAAAATGCAATCACACCGGCGCAATGGACAATTCCAGCCCATGCTTCGATGTTTAGTGGCGAATATCCTTCAACTCATGGCATTATTCAAGCCAGCGATGCCCTGAGCCCAAATTTCAAGACGATTGCAGAAATCTTGAGGGCTGAGGGATATCAGACCACCGGCTTTTGCAATAATCCCTTAGTGGGAGTCTTAGATAACGGGTTTCGGCGAGGTTTTGACGAATTTTACAATTATGGGGGCACAATACCGGTTACACCGGCCTCAAACGGGCATAACCCGCGCAATCTTTTTTCCAAAATTCGGCGCCAATACTATAAAATCATCGATCAAATTGCCACGCCAATCCAGCAAGCCGTCGCAGCTTCTCCAGATGTATTTCAAATTATCCTAAGCCCCTGGTTGGTACCCTTGTGGACTCATTTTGCCAATTTTAAAGGGGATACCGTGGCTTCTATCCGGGACACAACCCAGTTTCTCGAAACGGCAAACCAGGCGGACGACGCCCCTCAATTTATCTTTCTTAATTTGATGGGTACGCATTTACCCTATGCGCCCCCTAAACGTTTTATTGATAAATTTGCACCCATCATCCTTGAAAATCTGCAAGCCAAAGAATTTATCAATGTCTACAATACTCGCGCCCTAGATTGGTTATTACCCCTGGAAAAACCCTATCCCGAGTTAGAAGCTCAGACCCTCAATGACATGTACGATGCCGAAGTGGCATATCAGGATTTCTTGCTCAGTCAACTATTGGGGATTCTTGATCAACCCAAACACCGCGAGAACACGATGGTCATCATCGTCAGCGACCATGGCGAGATGCTCGGTGAACACCAAATCATGGGGCATGGATTAGGCGTTCACCAAGAATTGGTCCATGTTCCGTTGTTAATTCGTCAGGCCGGGCAAAATCAAGGGGGCCGCCAGCAACCGGCCGTGTCAACTACCCGAGTATTCCACACGATATTGGCCGCAGCCGGTGTCGATACCGTGACATCAATTGATGGGGAGACGATTGATATTCCCGCTTACAGCTTGGTGAACTCGAATACCCTCCCGAAATATGTTTTTAGCGAGGCCTATCCCCCGGTCACTTTGCTCAAAACCATCGAGAAATACGCGCCCAGCCTGATGGATCAATTTCAATGCGATGAACCGCGGTGGGCGGCGTTTAATCAGCCCTATAAATTGATCCGAACGAAAAATTTCCAGGATGATGTTTTCAATTATGTCGAGGATCCCCAAGAATCTGTAACGTTGCCCCAAGAACTCGATCATGGCGACGAATTGCGGCAAGAACTAGAACTATTTTTAGAAATGGCCGCCTCCAAAGGGAGAAAAAGCCCCCATCGGTCCGCGACTAATTTAGAAGATGCTCAAGTCTTGGATCGACTCCGTAGTTTGGGTTACATCGAGTAATATAAATCCAAAAACGATTTTAAAGATAAAGAACACCGTTCCCAGCCCTCAGTTTATAGTTGCGTAACATTCAAATCTCAATCAGAAATTTGCAAATGGCGTTGATATAGGAAAATAAATTACTGAATTTCATCGAGTGCTACTATAGGAGTAATAATGATCGATCCAATAATCTTCTCAATCGATTTAGGGAGTTTTCATTTAGATTTTCGCTGGTATGGGGTTCTAATCATCTTTGGGGTTATGGTGGGGGCCTGGGTAGCTGAGAAAGAAATCGCCCGCCGGGGAGGCAATTCCGACACAATTTGGGATGGGCTGCTGTGGGTTTTACCGGCGGCAATCATTGGTGCCCGGATTTGGTATGTGGTCAATGACATTTTAGGTGGCAACTCGCGTTTCGTAGATGAACCTGGTCGGATCATTCGGATCACCGAAGGGGGGCTGCATATTTTTGGGGCGATCGTTTTTGGACTGCTGGCAGCCTACATTTTTGCCAGGAAAAATCAAATTGACATCTTCCTCATGCTCGATGCGGCCGCGCCTTCACTCCTGATTGGCCAGGCGTTAGCCCGACCTGCCAATTTCATCAACCAAGAACTCTATGGCCCCCCAACTGAATTGCCCTGGGGGATTTCGATATTAGGAGAGAATCGCATCCCACCCTGGAATGATCTGGAAATATTTCCCGAAGAAACCACTCGCTTCCATCCTACCTTTGCCTATGAGATGATCTGGAATTTGGTGACCGCCGGGCTGTTATTATGGATCGTGCGGCGATTTAATGAGCGCGTCAAACCTGGAACTGCCTTTGCGGGCTGGCTGATACTGGCTGGTATTGGGCGCGTTATTATCGAAAACTTCCGCCCTGACCAGCCCCGCATTCCGGGAACTGCACTGAGTTATTCAAGTTTGGTCGCAGGGTTGATGGCCCTGGCTGGTTTATTATGGCTCTTAGTGCGGTATGAGGTAATTCGCATCCCATTCCTTTCCCCTGGGCCGGAGAGCTACCGGTTCCCCAAGAAAAAACATTGGAAAAATCGGTAATTGTTTCCCGTAAACCAAAAACCCGCTGAGTTCAGCGGGTTTTTGGTTTACGGGATGCGGTGTATTGGGTTAGTTAATGAAAAAACTTTCGGTTCTTAAAAAATAGCGATTTTCGATCAGTTCTCGACTGAGGCCGTGGGCCGCTAACCATTCCTCAAAAGCAACCAAACGCTCAGAAAGGGTCAGATTTCTTCCGGGTAGCAAACCTTTTTCATCGCGTTGCATCCCGCAGATCGAGCAAGTTTCAATCGTTACTGGATGCAACTCGTTAGGGGCTGGTTCAACCCTTACCAACCGAAACCCGCAAAATTCACAAGTTCGATAAGCCACACTGGAATGATTATTTTTATTTTGATCCATTGATCACTTATTGGCTATGACTGCCGATCTATTTTTCCTTTTGAGTTTTCCTGGTAGAGTTTTTGCAGATGGATTTGATTCAAACTTCCACCAGATCTGAGCAAAATCTCGATTCATGAGTT
This sequence comes from uncultured Anaerolineales bacterium, assembly GCA_964453155.1. Classification (GTDB taxonomy): domain Bacteria; phylum Chloroflexota; class Anaerolineae; order Anaerolineales; family UBA11858; genus CAYVQU01. Next base: position 23,838 of record CAYVQU010000068.1, read on the forward strand.
CTGCCTCATTTCGTTTTTAAAGATATCATAATCAGTCCATTTCTTAAATTACAGATTCGTAACGACCCTCCGTCAATCTGCAATGGTTTTTGATACCCACCAGCTAAGATTGCTCTGTAACCGGGTTGTAATGTTATGGTCATGGGAAAATTCAGCTTTCATGCTAAAATAGACGAGGAGATTTATAAATTTATGACCGAAAAAGCCCGAATACTTTACGTCGAAGATACAATTGAAAATCGGATTTTGATCAGGCGGATTTTACAAGCCGATGGCTATACCATAATTGAAGCTGAAAATGCCCATACGGCCCTCAGAATTCTAGAAACAGATATTCCAGATTTAATCCTAATGGATATTAATATGCCGGATATTGATGGCTATACATTGACGGCTCAACTACGCGAAGACTCCCGGTTAGATCATGTTCCCATCGTGGCACTCACGGCGAACGTAATGCGGGGTGATCGAGAAAAAACTTTGGCCGCTGGATGCGATGGTTATATCCAAAAGCCAATCGATGTCGACTCTCTTCCGGTGCAAATCAGTCGTTACCTATCGAGGTAAGTTGTGGTTATAGATAATTCGAACAACTCAAATATTTCATCCGCCCCCATGGGAGAAATCCCTAAGGGTGCCACGGTCCTTGTTGTTGAGGACAATGTTGCCAATTTTGTACTGATTGCTCGAATGTTAGGTTATATGGGCATTCACTGTGAATGGAAAACCTCGGGATATGAGGTTGTAGAGTATGCCGATACGCTGCCCCGTTTGGATTTGATCCTCATGGATATTCGCTTGCCTTATGAAGATGGTTATGGCGCGTTGAAAAAAATCCGTTCATCAGACACCTTGAAAGAAACTTTGGTTATTGCAGTTACGGCCGAGGCCAGCGTAAAACAAATCAACAAAGCTCGGGCTGCCAATTTTGATGGCTTTATTGGTAAACCGCTGGATCCAGATCGGTTCCCGGATCAGATTCGCCGGATTTTAGCTGGCGAAGCAGTTTGGGAGCTTGGATAAAACTACCCTACCCAGGTAGGGTGGCCTCATTTTTTAGAGGGGATAAATGGCTTTTCAGTTGCATGATCAATAGAAATCCAGGAGATTTGGATGTCTCAAGCAGCAGATTCCTTTTCAGTTGAAAATCAATTCCGTGGTAAATTGGCGCGCAAAACACTGCTACGACTGCTACCGTTAGTGCTTATTCCGGTGTTAATTTTGGGGGCTATCACGATCAATAACACGCTCAATTTATTGCGCACCCAACTCGAAGAGCAAATTAGAGTCTATTCACAATAAGGGGTGAACATGGTAAACCAGTCCAAACTGAG
>CAYVQU010000069.1:0-25016 GCA_964453155.1 uncultured Anaerolineales bacterium
ATTTGTCAACCAGTTTTTTCTCTTTTTATCGTGCGAAATGAGCCATGCCGAAAATTTACAATACCTAGGCGCGTTCCGCCTCCCGGATGATCCCGGATGGGAATACAGCGGTCACGGATTGACTTACTATCCTGATGGGGATCCGGCTGCCAGTGATAACTTCACCGGTTCGCTGTTTGGGGTCGGCCATGATCAACAGCTGGGGGTATCCGAGATCAGTATTCCGATGCCGGTAAATTCTCGCAATCTAGCCGATTTACCCACCGCAATGACCCTGCAACCCTTCGCTGATTTGACTGGGGGTATATTCAATCCTGAAGCGATGTCTATCCCCCGGGTGGGGATCGAATATCTGCCGTCCCAAGGGGCCCAGACTACCCCCAAAATCCATTTTACCTGGGGCCAGCATATTCAGGATTTTGAACCTTCGCATGGTTGGGCCGAGTTAGACTTGTCTAATCCCCAGGCGGCCGGTCCGTGGGTATTTGACGGTTATACTAATTACGTCACCAACGATTATCTTTTTGAAATTCCTCCAGCGTGGGCCGATGCCTATTTACCCGGTTACCGCCTCGCCACGGGACGGGCACGCGAAGGGCTGTGGAGCGGCCGCGGCATCGGATTATTCGCCTATGCTCCTTGGGAAGACGGCAATCCTCCCGCCCCGAACGCTACCTTGACCCAAGTCAGACCATTATTACTCTACGGGCGGCAAGACCCCGGTATGCCCGATATCGTCAGCGATGAGAGCAAGGCGATGGCTGAATACAAAGAAGCCGACCATTGGTGGGGCGGGGCCTGGCTGACCGCGGGCGAGAGGTCGGCGGTGATCTTTGTGGGCACTAAGGCTCTTGGGAAAGAGTGGTATGGTTTTGCCAATGGCATGGTTTGGCCACATGATTGTACGGAGAAAAACAATTGTCCCGAGCCTCCCGATTGGCCTTACGACGACCGCGGTTTCTGGGCCGAAGGTTATGAAGCCCAAATTGTGTTTTACGATCCAGCCAATTTGGCCGCCGTTGCCACTGGTCAAATGGAAACCTGGGAACCCCAACCGTATGCCATATTGAGCATTCAAGATGTGCTCTATGAACCGGAACTCAACTTCGCTGACTATAAACGTGATCTGGTCGGCGCGGCGGCATTTGATCGGGTCAACAGTTTCCTCTACGTGTTTGAGCGGCTGGCGGATGAGTACAAGTCGGTCGTACATGTGTGGCAGGTTGCTGGGGACGAGTAGCAAAAGGCAGTGATGAGTAAACCGCCTTGGACACCAAGGACCACAAAGAAAAAACCGTTGTGAAACTTGGTGTCCTTTGTGGTTTGTTTTTGGACCTATCATAATGAAATTCTCAAAATATCACGCTTTGGGGAATGATTATTTGGTGATCCCACCAAATCAACGCCTGGGCGAATTGTCTCCAGAACTCATCCAGCGGATTTGTCACCGTAATTATGGGGTGGGGTCTGACGGAATTTTGTGGGGGCCGTTGGAAAGTCGGAATTGCGATTTCGGCGTTCGGATTTTTAATCCGGATGGAAGTGAGGCTGAGAAAAGCGGCAATGGTTTGCGGATTTTTGCAAGGTACTTACGGGACCAGGGGCTTGTCCTGAGCGAAGTTGAAGGGCAGTGGTTCTCGGTGGAGACCTTGGGCGGGGTAGTTAGATGTCAGATTCGTGAGACTGAGAACTTAATCGCGGTTCAAATGGGCAAGGTGAGTTTTGATAGCGCAGAAATCCCCGTTATAGGGCCGCGGCGGGAGGTGCTCACCGAACAAATCGAAGTCGATGGCCGGATTTTTGATTTTTGCGCGGCGACGGTGGGAAATCCGCATTGTGTGGTGTTGGGAGTTGATCCCACTCCTGAAGTTGTGCATCGCTTCGGACCGATGATTGAGAATGAGGGGTGTTTCCCCAATCGGATCAATGTCCAATTCATGCAAGTTCTAGATCGAAACAATATTCAGATCGAGATTTGGGAGCGGGGGGCGGGGTATACTTTAGCTTCTGGGAGCAGCAGCACGGCCGCGGCCGCGGTCGCCCATAAATTGGGGCTGTGCGAGGCCGCGATCACTGTCCACATGCCCGGTGGGCGGTTGGCAATCGAATTTTATACCGATTTTCAAGCCACGATGACGGGCCCCGTGTCGAAAATTTGTGAGGGGATTCTAGCGGATGAATTAATCGGGTTGTGCCTAAATAATGAAGATTGATTTTTTGTACCCGGATCACGTGGATGAAACGGATTCTTGATCCTTTGTCAAAAAATCCGTTTCATCCGTAAAATCCGCGTACAAAAATAGTGATCTGTTTATTCAGGACAAATCTTTGCAGATCAAATGAGGAGGCTGATGATAAAGATTCAAGATATCCCATTTCCGGATCAAACCGCGAAATGCGCATTTTTCGAGGCTCAAGATGATTTGGTCGCGGCATTATCTGCCCTGGGTTTAGACAGCGGCCAGCCGGTGATTTCCTTAATCGGCGGATTTATTTACAAAGAACACCTTGAAATCACCCGCCAAGCTGTTCAGGCCGTAGCAACCGCCGCGCAGGAAGTTGGAGCTACGATCATCGCCGGCGGCTCAAAAATGGGCGTGATGGCCTTAATTGGCATGGCCCGCGCCGAAAATGGATACAATTTTCCAATCTTGGGCGTCAATATATACGACCTGGTAACCTATCCCGGTGGACCCAAAAGCACAAAATTCCTATGGTGGGGCAAACAACGCTGGCAGCTCTCACCGCACTACACCCATTACCTCCTGGTACGAGGCGAAAAGTATGGCCATGAGTCGCCAACTTTATCGCAGACCGCCTCGATTTTGTCTACCGGCAACCGGTCGCTAAGTGTTTTGATGAATGGTGGGGTTGTTTCCCGCATCGACGTCGATTTGAGCCTAAAAGCAAACCGCCCGGTCATCACTGTGGCTGGTACCGGCCGGTATGCGGATGAACTGGCCGAAAATAATACCCATCCCGATCTGATCTCAGTTGTATCTGGAGATGATGGGGAGGCGCTAAAGGCAACCATAATTGATCAGCTGCAATGATTTTTGCTAATAACCACCCGCCGCCAGAATGGTCGGAAATCTTCCCAGTCTTCGAAAAGCTGACCCTGCTACCGGGGATATCACTGCATGCTTGTGCTGAGATTCTCCAGTGTGAGTTCAAATTGATCATCTCCAACCGCTTTGAAAGCGATGATCTGGCGATCCCATTCGAAAGTGTCGATATTCGTAAAAAGTCGGCTAAAGCGGGTATTATTGTGTTGTACTTCCAACCCGGCCCCCATTTGGAATTCTATGCCGCCGATGTCAAGGCGCTGGGCGAACCGGTTGCAATCGATATCGTCTCCCCACCAATCGCTGATCCCCAGCATCCCGTCAAACTGTCTTGGGATTCAAAGTACAGTTGGTGTTTTGAAATCAATCGGCGCCAGGTCTGGTTTGGATTTGAAGAAGTGCGTGGGGCCGAAAAATTGGTTTCGGTGGCGATTCATTTTGAGGACTCATAAACCGCGGAGTATGCTGAGTGCGCAGAGTTTTCTGTTTTTTCTCCGCGTTCTTTGCGCTCTCTGTGGTTTCCCAAGAACTGGTGGTTTGAATTGATCATACGAAAAATCGATCGAAGTGAAATTGAGAAAGTCCGCTTGATTGACCGCGGGGAGTTGATTGAGAACGTTTATTACCATGAAGATGGAAAGCTGGTGCTGAAACCTGAGATCCATGATGTCCAGGGCTGGGGACCAGGACAGATGGACTCGATTTTGCCGGATTTGTATGCCTGTTTTGATCGGGGCGGATTGTTTTGGGGGGCGTTTGTGGGCAAAGGATGCCATAGTGAGAGCATCGCGGAAGAGTCGCACCCTTCACTTCGACCCCGCTCAGCACAGGCGATACACTCCGTTACTCAGGATGCTAAGATGGTGGGGATCGCGGTTTTGGATAACCAGTTTTTGGGACCTGAAAAAGATATGCTCCAGTTGCAGTTTTTGCACGTCAGCCGCCCCTTTCGGCAAACGGGGCTCGGGAAAACCCTTTTCGTCCAGGCTGCTGAGATGGCGCACTCTCTGGGGGCCGAGAAACTTTATATTAGCGCCACCCCCTCTGAAAATACCGTCCATTTTTACCAGGGGTTGGGGTGTGTGGTGACGACCCAGGTCGATCCCGAGCTATTCGCCCTTGAGCCGGAAGATATCCATTTTGAATATCCAATACCTGGTGAGTTGCCGTAGAGGACCGAGAGAGAAAACAATGAAACACGAAATCCAGATCGATACACCTGAAAATCTCGCAGAAATCTGGCCGGGTTCGTATGATCTATTCTCCTGGCTGGAATATGTGGTTACGATCCCAAACCCTATGTTTTTGATCACGACCCGCAAAGCAAACGGCGCCCCGAATGCCTGTTTGCACTCCTGGGGTTTTCTCGTTGGGGATCGCGATAACTACACTGCGATTTTAGGCGTTTTGGATTACTACCACACCTTCGAAAATATTTTACGGGAAGGCGAATGGTGCCTCAATTATCCCTCAGTGGATGATTATGAGCAGTGCTTCGAAACGATCCACGTCAACGAGGCGGATAATGATGAGATCACCGCGGCAGGGCTGTCGGTGGAAGCGGCTCAAGTTGTCCAAGCACCCCGCATTGCGGAGTGTCCAATCAATCTGGAATGTCAGTTGGAATGGCAGCGACCGCTATATGCAGATAGTCAATGGCATCTCATGGCCGGGCGAATTGTGCATGTTGCTATGGAAGCCGCGGCGATGGCGACCGAGCCAGATGAGCGGATGAAAGCGCTGCGGTTGATGTACAATATTCGCGGGGTGATGAATCCGATCAGCGGTGAGATGAATGGTTACAATAGTTTGGGGTTATTGAGCGAAGTCGTGAAAGCCTTTGATCCGGGCGCTCAAACTGATTAAGTGGACCGCTAAAATTGGAGCTGAGCCAATGATTACTATCCCCAAAATTGAAGATCACCTACCCGAGTTTATGGTTTTTATCCGGCAAATGGCTGGGATGTATCAACGCGGCGAGTTTAATGGCTGGGGGGATATGGTCGCCCGGGTGGATGGGTTTTTCACCCCTACGGCCAGCACCAAAATTAAGGCCACGCTGCCCGGCTGGGCTAAGATGGCCAGTTATCAGGATGGGCGCACCCAAACGCACACCGTATGCGTGTTGATTGCCATGTACAGCCTACCCGAATTTAAGGCCACGACACCGGAAGAGCAAGAAACTTACGAGTGGATCGGTTTACTCCACGATATCGCCAAGAAACCACCCGCTCAGGGGATTCGTGAGCATATTCACGCTTTCACCTCGGCAGCTTTAGCCGCTCCGATATTGCCCGCGATGGGGTTCCCGGTGACCCCCGCTTATCCGGGGATTATCACCGATTGGCAAGAATTGGTCCGGTCGGCCATTCTCTTCGACGGCGAAATGGAGTATCCGGATAATACTCAACTGCCCCAAATCATCGCCGGGCTGGACGAGATGTTTGGGGCCGACAGCGCCGCGGCCTTAATCTTGAAAACCATTCTGTTCCATATCTCCTTCTCCTGGATCGCCGATTGGCCTGCGGCTGCCCCCCTGTCGGAGGCCGAAACCCGAGCTTATATCGATGAACCGTTGCTTGAAGCCCTGATCATCATGGCCCTCATGGATACCGATGCCTGGTCCCTGTTCGATCATTCCCCGCGGGAACATTATCGTCAGGAAGTGTTGGCTTTTCGGGAAGAGACATTGGCAATTATCACCAAAATAAACCGTTAATCTGTAATCAGATGGATATTGAACAAAACCAGGAAAAAACACGAATTCGACGAATATAACGAATGGCACGAATAGCCGCTTTTATGCCAGAGAAATATTCGTGATATTCGTTTCATTCGTGTGAATTCGTGTTTATATCGCTGGTTTCGCGGGCATTCGCCTGACAGTGTGCCCTTTGGGTATTAGCGGTTAAAAATCAGAAATAGGATTATGGCATACCACCGATGAATATTGCAATCATTTATTTTTCTGGAACCCATGTAACCAAAACGGTTGCAGAGGTGATCGGATTTGAATTGGAACGCCTGGGCGCGGCGGCGACCCAATTTGATGTGACGCCCTATGTGGCCCGGCAGGAACCATTACCGATAGGGGATTACGCCGCCTTTTTGTTTGGATTCCCGGTCTATGCGGATTTTGCCCCCGCGGTGATCAACGAGTGGTTACCGACACTAGTAGGAGGTAACAAGCCATGCGGAATGTTCTTCACTTATGGGGCCCGAACCTCAGGGTATGCTCACTTCCACACTAAAATGCTCCTGGAGCAAGCCGAATTTCGAGTGCTATTCTCGGCCGAATTTTTAGGGCGCCATACCTTCAATGTCGGTGGCTGGAACATCCTCCCCGAGCGGCCCGATGAAACCGATTTTGCCGTCGCCCGCGAATATGCCGGGCTGGCCTTGGACCGGTTTTCCAGTGCATCTCCACCTGTCTTCAATCTCCAGAAACCCTTCGGCTACACCCAGCGGAACGCGGCCCGCGCAAACCAAATTAAGCGGACCGAACGCGGCTGGACTAACCCCGTCCGCACGAAGGAAGTCTGCTCCATGTGCCGCGACTGTGAAACCGAATGCCCCACCCAGGCCTTCAATGCCGATACCGGCCGTTCGAACCCCGCCGATTGTATCGAGTGTCAGCGTTGCCTGTACATCTGCCCCGATAAAGTCATCGCCATTGATGAACGCATGAAAGGGGTCTATGAAAATTTCAAGCGCGATTGGCATCTGACCGAAGAGATGATGGCAGCCAAGCAAAGTAAGATTTTCACCGCGGCGTGGCAAGCACCGTCATAACAAACTACCCAACCAAAGGATTTATATGTACAACGATATTGCCGATATTTACGACGAAATATTCCCCCTCAACCAGGCGTTTTTGACATTTTTACCTGCGTATTTACTTGAATCCGGCTCCCGCGTTTTGGATTTAGGCTGTGGCCCCGGCGATTATGTCGGCGAGTTAGAACGGAACGGGCATGAGGCCACCGGAATCGACTATAGCACCGGGATGATAACGTTAGCCAAATCCCGCAACCCGGGCACTTTCTATCCCTACGGTTTTGCCGACATTGGCCAACTTACCGGAGAGTTTGACTGTATTTATTGCGTAGGAAATAGTCTTTCCTATTTGCCCACCACCGAGATGTCGGAATTCCTCCAAAATGTGAATACGTTACTTGTGCCAGGCGGAACCTTTATCATTCAAGTGGTCAACTGGGATCGGTATCGCTTGGTAGGCGCCTCTAACTTCGATGTTAAAAAACTCAACGATGGCCGCACCTTCCATCGCCAGTATGAACCCGGTGAGAATGACACCGTATTTTTTCACACTGCTGTTCAAGATGGTGAAATCGTTCAAAACGCCTGGGCCGATACTTTATATCCTAAATTCATGGCCGAGTTAAGCACCGCGCTCACCTCGGCGGGGTTAAAAGTAGTTGCGCAACTTGGCGATTACGCCAAAACCCAGTTTGATCCCCAGAATAGCCCGGCAATCATCATCGTTGCAGAAAAAGGATAAACACGAATGACACGAATGATAAGAAAATATTCGCCAAATTCGTTGCATTCGTATTATTCGTGTTCAGTTTTTCGATAGGAGTTCACCATGTCCGAAGGTTCATGGATTTTTCTCTCCCATTCTCATAAAGATTTCGATAAAGTCCGAGAAGTTCGCAATATTCTCGAGGAAAAAGATCATAATCCCCTGATGTTTTTTCTTAAATGCTTGTCTGATGATGACGAGATTGATGATCTGATCACCCGGGAAATAGAGGCTCGCTCCTGGTTTATTCTCTGCGACAGTGAGAATGCCCGTAGTTCCAGTTGGGTTCAGCAAGAGATTGAAATTATCAAGGGGTATCCCGAGAAGACCTATGCCGAGGTCAACCTGGATGATCCCAATGTGGATATTGAGAAAGCTATCTCCCAACTGACCCGTAAGGCTAGTATCTTTTTAACCTATACGCGCCATGACCACGATTTTGCCAACCGGATCAAGACCGAGTTGAAGGCTGAAGATTTTGGGGTTTTCTCAGCTTTGGAAATGCTTCAAGAGCGTGATGGATTGGGATCTCTTAATACCGAGATGCGAAATATCGCCCAGTTGGGAGCCATTTTGCTGGTTCTTAGTACCCAATCAGTTAAAACGGTCCGTCAGAATAAAGAAGTTGAAATCGCCGGGCGGATATATCATGAGGCCGCGGGGAGTTCAAACGTGATTTTGATTTATCGGGATGACCCTGCCGCGGTTTTGAAGGCGACGCGGCCAAAATTGCGGAGTGTTTTTGAAGATTTGACCGCGGTTGATTTTTCCACGGGGGATTTTAATGAGAATATGACCGGGTTGATGCGGCAGTTGCGTGCGCATCAGTGGTCAGATTAGAGGTAGGGCAGTTATGGATGTTGAAAAAAATTTGTAATTTTTCCGCCCAACATTAGCAACTTTTGGTTTTACTCCATTTTTGATCAAGTTTAGAAATTAGGTTAAGATGCCCGGTTGTAATTGGATTGGGCATTTTTCATTTCTCCAATTTGTTGATTTGGCACGCAATATCCTATATACTCACAATATCAATTATTGTCTTTCTGGGGAGGGAGTATTGGGATGGGCAAGAGATTTTTCGACCGGATATTAATCACAGGGGCGTTTTTCCTCGTTTTGATCGGATTAGTTTCCTGTGGAGGCGCGCGGGATGCCATTTCAGGGCAGGTGATCTTTGCCGAAGGGGGTGATCCAGTTCCTGGTGCGTTGGTTACCATCCGGGCCAGCGAATATCAAACCATCACCGATGATGAAGGATTTTTCGAGTTTCAGAATATTCCACTCGAAGATGATATCGAAGTCACCGCTTGGGCTGATGGGTTCTATATTTCTTACGTCCTTACCAATGTCCCCGCCAAAAACCTGATCCTGGAATTACGCCCCTACCATACCGCCGACCACCCCGATTACGAGTGGTTAGACCCCACCCCTAACGCTGACGTTGAAGCCGCCTGCGGGAATTGTCACCCAATGATCTTGCCCCAGTGGCAGCAGAATGCCCACGGGGGCGCGATCGCCAACCCCCGATTTTACAGTTTTTACAACGGAACCGATATTTCTGGGACTGAAACCGTCTCACCCGGTTATCAACTCGATTTTCCAGGGACCGCGGGAAATTGCGGTCCCTGTCACGCTCCTGGGGCCGCAATCGATGATCCCTTCACGACGGATATGAACGCGGTCCGGGATGAAACGGTGGCCGGAATCCATTGCGATTTCTGCCATAAAGTTGGGGGCGTTTATTACAATCCCGCGACGGACGAACCCTACCCGAATATGCCGGGCATCTTCTCCATAAAGGTTTTACGCCCTCCCGAAGGAGAGCAAATCTTCATCGGTCCCTACCCCGACATCCACGACCCCGACACCTATCTTCCCCTGATGGCTGAAAGCGCCTTTTGCGCGCCCTGTCACCAATTTTCATTTTGGGGCACGCCAATTTACAATTCTTATGGTGAGTGGCTGGATAGCCCTTACAGTGATCCAGAAACGGGGCAGACCTGCCAGGACTGTCACATGCCGCCCAACGGCGACGAGATTTTCGCGCTCCCCTCCCAGGGCGGGTTGCAACATCCCCCTGAAATCATCCCATCTCATCTGCAAGTTGGGATTCAAGATGAAGACTTGATGCAAAATACAGTTGAAATGGACGCGGCGGCCGAAATCAGTGGAGATGAGATTTACTTGAATGTCACTGTGACCAACACCGGGGCCGGGCACCATGTCCCGACCGATCATCCCGGACGGCATATGCTGCTAGTTGTTGAAGCGGTAGATGCCGATGGACAAGTATTATCCCTCCTGGAGGGGCCGGTGATCCCAACCTGGGGTGGTGATTTTGCCGGCCACCCTGGCGCAGGTTATGCCAAGATTCTGCGGGATGTGGAGACGGGTGAGTATCCGGTGGTCAGTTATTGGAAGCAGGCCCTGATTGGGAGTGACAACCGCCTCCCGGCCTTAGCGAGCGATGTACAAACTTTTGTTTTCGAGGCCCCAGAAGGAACCGCGCATATAAAAGTCCACCTGATCTTCCGCCGCCTGTTCCAACCCATCGCCGAACGGTATGGCTGGGATTTGGGCGAGATCGTGATGGAGAGCGAGATTATTGAATTGCCTTGACTTCTAGTTTAGACGTAGAACATCGCAACTCCCAATACAAAACTCCGCGCCTCTGCAGTTTATTTATTGGGTTTGTCAACAACCACTTCACCACAAAGTCACTAAGAACCACAAAGAGTTTCTTGGTGTAACTTGGTGGCTTCGTGCCTTGGTGGTTTAGAGAATTGGGTCATCATCATAAGGAGTAAGCATATGAAAGCATATTTTCTTCCTCTGCAACGAGTTGTGACGTTTGGTTTTCTCATTTGCATCCTATTGGTGACGACCACCTGCAATTTCCCTGGTTCCGAACCTGAGCCGGTGGGTGAACAGCCTCCTGATGCCGCGCCTGAGGAACCCGGTGCGCCTTTGGAAGAAATCCTGATCGTAGAATTTGACGACGGCATTCCGCCCAACTGGGAAGCCGAAGGTTGGCGCGCAGCCGAGGGGATGTTGATATCCGAGGGGGAAGGTGCGTTTTTGTTCGCTATGGATGAGTGGGATAATTTCATCCTGGCCGCCAACCTGCTGCGGCGGGGGGATAGCGCCGCGGTGATTGTTTTACGGGCCACCGAACGGGGTTCGTATCATCTGGTATTGGCCCCGGATGAAGTCATTCTCCTGCAGGATGTGCCTGGGAAGGAACCGATCCCGTTCGGGGCCCACCCCAGAGAGACCGGTGAAGATTGGCAGGAGGTTGAGATCAGAGTCGAGGGGGAGCAGATTCAGGTGCGGATCAACGGGGAAGATATCTTTGACGTCGGTGGCGCGGATGAATTTCGGCGCGGGAATATCGGTTTCCTCGCGCTGGGACCGGGAGAAGTCGCGCTCAATCGGGTTGAAATCCAGCCCGTCGCGGGAGAAGTTGCCCAGGAACCGTCCGAACCAGCCTCTAAAGACGATCCCAAAGATGACAAAGAGCCGCCTAAGGAATTTGGTGAATATCTGGGGATGGAGCAAGTCATCGTTGAGGTACCGCCAGTGGCCGCTTTGATCATCGTCGAGCAGCCCAATCAGCAAGGTTATGTGCGCGTCACGGGTTCACCAGGGGCGGTAGTTTCAAACGCTCTGGTAGTTTTCTCATGTTTAGATGTGGCCTCATTTGATTATGTCATGGCCGAGTCGGATGGCAGCTTCAGCGCCGAAGTATTAGCTCCCGGCGGAACGGCCTTGCTGATCAAGCATCTGCATCAAACCTCGGGTGTGCGTGAGTTCCTGGCCGGGTTGCCTCCAGTTGGTTCGGGCGATTTGGAAATCGAAAGTCTCAACGCCACCGCCGGGATGATCTTGCCAGTGCCGCTGACAATCAGCGATGAACGCGGTAAGACCTTTGGCCTGGCGGGGCGGCTGCCTGGTGAAACTGACGCCGGTATTTGGGCTCTCGAAGCGGCACTAATTTCAACCCCCAAAGAATCGGGCGGGCAAGTGCTCCTGGTCGACGGCACGCTGCGGCTCTTCGCTCCTGAAATCAATCCCGGCATGGATTTGATGGACGTTCACGGGGGCAGTGGTATGAATTTCTTACGCGTATTCGACCAAAATGGCGTCCAGGTTTCGAACAAACAATATATGGCCAGCCGCCATATGACCCCCACTGGGCTGCCCATCGCGCGCGATTCGCATGGGATCAGCCCCGTCAATGGAGGGGGCTGGTTTGGCGAATTTGAGATCGTTGCCGAAGGGGTGGCAGCCACGGAAATTGGCTGGGAATATGAAATCCCCGCGACGGTGCCGCCGGGTTATTATGCCCCGGTTATCGAGGTCGGTTTTGGGCACGGCGATGACGATTCGGGCCTGCCATTTGCAGAACCCTTCGGGTATTGGATGCGCCCAGGGTTTATCTTTGGTTACAGCGGCGGGTATCTGCCGCTGACCCGCATCGGCAACCCGGAAGCCCCCCAGTTGACCTGGACCCTCCTGACGGACACCCTCAACCAGGGCACCCGGGGCACCATCGCGCGTGAAGATGAAGGCAAATTCGGTCTGATCCCCTTCACGACTTTCCCCTCGCAAACCTTTATCATCCCCAGAGAAAATCCGCGCACGGGCGAACCACTAACCTACTCCCTGGAACCCTATCTGCCTTTCATTTCCCTGGATGATCGCGGCGTCCCCAACGCGCCCATCATCGACTTTGACTATCCTTCGGGCGAACTCAAGATAACGGTTCAGAAACCCGATGGGATAACGACCCAAATTGGTCCGGCCGCGTTCCAGCAGTCGTCCAGCCGCAGCCCGGCCTGGCCCAACGGTCATCTGCGGGATAACAACGGCGGCGGGGCCATGCACGATGTCTATCAGGCCATCACCACTGATGAAGATTTTGCCATTAGGTTTGAGCAATATGGGCATTACGTGATCACCCTCGAAGGGCAGCTCGCTGATATGTGGGGCACCACCCTGGAGGGCCGCGGCACCTATGACGTCCACGTGGCGAGACACCTCAAGCTGTATACCGGCTTATTGCCCGGCACCCCCTTTGAAGTCGGCGATGTTTTAGCCCCGACCATCCAAACTTACCCGCGGGTTCCCGCCGACATCACCCTGACAATCAGCCATTATCCAGATAGTGATAAAGAAAAAGAAATCGTCTCCACCCTGGACGGCACCGCCAACGAGTACGGCTACTACTATCCACCACCCACTGCCCACTCTCCACTGGATTTTTCAAATCCGGGCGAGTACCGCCTCGACCTGACCGCCAGCTACACCGACCCAGACGGCGTCCTGTGGATGGGGTCCATGAGTTGGGGCGGCGTCGTAGAGACGCCCAACGCCGAAATCGTGGCCCACGGGCGGCGCGGCATCGATGCCCATGAAGTCGATCAGTTGTGGTTTTTCCATGAGCAGACCGGGTTTGAGGGCATCGGGCACTCTTTTTACCCCTATGCGACCGGCGACATCTATTGGGGCGCGCAGGCCGGGCCGTATCCCGATATGGGGTCCGACAATATTAAACCGGTGGTCACCATTCAGGATCGGGTGGGGCGCATCACCGAGTTGATCCGAGCCGCGCAGGGTGGCCCGCTGATGCCGGACGAAGTCGATCTTCAGGAACGCATCGTCGAAGGCGAACTCCCGCTCTTCTCGGCCCTTGCTGGCGGGGAAGACATCGCCTGGGATCCCGCCGCAATCACCCAATATGGGTATGGGTACCGGGTATCGGCGCGGCCTGGGGCCCGCGTTCACGAATCGGTGGCCGAGGGCGAGTTGGCCAGTGACTACTGGCGTTACGATGCCAATTATGGCGATCAGGTCGGGATTGAGGGCGATCTACCCCACGATCTTAAATGGGAATTTGGCGGGGCCGTGTTCCGCAACCTGCCACAGAATATCAACCAATATGCCATCTATGGCTCGTTATGGGTCTTGATCCCCGATGACGATCCGCTGGGGCCGCGGGTGATGCCGCCGTTTCGGGGCGCCGCGGGCGGTCCGGATGGCGGGCCGATCCTGACGCTCAAGGGCCAGGAGATCGATATCTTTTTCCTGCCCAAGAGCGCCATGCCGGGGCAAATCTTTACGGTGGGAGATACGGTCGCTTTTGCGGGCCATGTCGGGCCGCCGCTGGATTCAGACCTGGCGGTGACGATCACGGCGCCCTCGGGGAACACGCGCACGATTGCGGGCCAGGCCAACAAGATCGGCTATTTCTACCAGCCCCAGGATGATTTTATCGTGGATGAACCGGGGTTATGGGCCGTGGACGTGAGGGTGACGCATACAGGGATGACATCGGCAGGTGCGGTGGTGGAACCGTATCCGACGGGGGACGTACTGGGATCGCAGGCCGGGCGTTATTATTTCTACGTCGTTGCGGGGGAGGCGGCACCCCTGGAGATTGTTGCTCCCCAAAGTGGCTTCCTGCCGCTGGACGGGAAAAACATCCCCCCCATAGAGGTGGTTGCCGAAATCCCGGCGGGGGTCGCGGCGACTGAAATCCACTACACCATCGCCATGCCTGGCTACATCCTCGAACAAGGGACGGTTTCGGCCGCGGGTGACACTTTCACCGTCACCTACGATCCGGTTGCCTTGCACGATGATTTCCCCAATATCGATCTGACCGCCTTCGACGCCTACCGGCCCGGTCTGGCGGATCAGATATGGATCAGTTTTGTAGTGGTGACTGAAGATGGGAACGCGTTTGCCGGGACGGTCACCCTGCATGGGGAGGAGGTGTTGGTGCGGTGAATCTTAAGATTAATAGGACGCGGATTAGCGCAGATTTACGCGGATTTTTTTTGTCTTTATCCGCGTCCATCCGCGTTCATCCGCGTCCAATAATTCTGATCCTTATTTGTATACTCATTTTTACAGAGATACGCCCGGTTGCAGGCACCGAAGTCGCTCTCTTCCCCAAGCGCTCGAGTTCGGCGCTGGCGGTGACGCCGGATGGGGAGTTTTTGCTGGCAGTCAATCCGGATTCGAACTCGCTCTCGGTGTTGAAGACTTTCGCAGGGGAGGCTGAGTTGGCATTGCGGGCCGAGATTCCTGTCGGGGTCGATCCGCGCACGGTGGCGGTCGATGATGTCCGCAAATGGGCTGTTACGGCTAATCGTGGTTCGGGGACGGTCAGTATTATTGACTTGCGTTCGGATTATGCTGTGGTTGGGGAAGTCACGGTGGGCCAGCTACCCTGGGGGGTGGTGATTCACCCGGATGAGAGCATCGCTTATGTGGCCTGTGAAGAGAGCGATCACGTTGGCGTGGTAGATATCGCCGCGCAGAAATTGATCGGCACTATTTCGGTTGGGGATCGCCCAAATGGGCTGGCGATCAGTGACGATGGTAGCACGTTGTATGTCACTCACTTGCTAAATGGACAGATCAGCATCATCGACACCGATCAAGCTGAAGTCACCGCGGTCATCAACACTTGGCCGGATGCCAATCTATCTCAGTCCATCATCCTGCACCCGAACAAGGACTTAGCTTATCTGCCGCTAACGCGTTCTAACTCAGCCAATCTGGCCCTGACCTTTGACACCACCGTTTTCCCCCTGGTCACGGTTGTGGACCTGGCCGCGGAGCAACTCATCCCCCGCCAGACGATATCCTTGCCCGAGTCCGACACGCCGGTGGGGCTGCCGTACGATGCGGCGTTCATGCCCAGCCGACAGACTCTGTATATAGTTAATGCCGCTAGCAACGATGTCTCGGTGATCGATTTGAATACCAATCAGGCCCAAGCTCATATCGAAGTCGGTGCCAACCCAAGGGGGATCGCCGTTTCCAACAACGGGACGCGCGCCTATGTCAATAACACCTTGGATGGTACCGTTTCGGTGATTGATACCCGTACTAACGAAGTCATCGACACCGTTCAGGTTACCGAAATCCCCCTGCCCCCGGTCCTGCTGCGCGGCAAACAACTCTTCCACTCCAGCGATGATCCCGCTCTGACCCGCGACCAGTGGATTAGCTGCAACACCTGCCATTGGGAGGGTGAACACGATGGCCACACCTGGACTTTTGGCTTTGCCGGGCCGCGCAATACCACCAGTTTGCTGGGGATGATCCAAACCTATCCCCTGCGCTGGTCGGCGGAGTGGGATGAATCGGCTGACTCCGAGTTTGCGATCACCCAAGAGCAGTTTGGGGAAGGCCTACTAGGGGGTACGATGCATGAGACCCTGGAGATCCCCAATACCGGCCGCTCCTATGATTTGGATTGTCTGGCGGCTTTCATCGACTCGCTCCAGTACCAGCCCAACCCCCATATGGCCGAATTTGACCCGGACGAGGTTACACTGGGCGCACAACTATTCAATGATCCCGAAATCGGCTGTGCGGAGTGCCATCCACCCCCGTATTACACCGATTTTCAAGTCCATGCTGTAGGGACGGGGGCGGGGATCACCGAAAAACTTGGCCCTGAGTTCGATACCCCCACCCTGCGCGGTCTCTATCGCAGTGCACCGTTTCTCCACGATGGGAGTGCGGTGATGTTGCTGGAGGTGTTGACGGTCACAAACCTGGAAGATGCGCATGGGGTGACGTCGCATTTGAATGAGTCAGAGTTGGCAGCGTTGGTGGCGTTTATGTTGGCGATTCCGTGAGCTATTGACACCCCACCCTTTTTATGACATACTTTATCCACTTTAACAACGACAGAATTTCTGTCCCCAACTTGCCATCCTAAACGAAAGGAGGCGATGTCATATGAGTAGTAGTAGTCATTTACTTAGCGCTGTGACATCGCTCCTGTAGTTTCTAATTACAACGATGTCACAGCGCGCCGGGCCGCCGTCAATTTGACGGCGGCCTGTGTTTTAAGTGCTGTGCGGTTTGTGGTTGTAGATAGAATAATGAAGAATTTCCGCACAGCCTTAGCAAATTTCGGTTTGAGCTCGGCTTATATCGAGAATTACTTCCGAAATTTGCATCCGTCGAGTTTTATTTTGCAATAAAAGGGAAACTTTTCTTGCTTTTTTTACCCAAGATTGGTCCGGTTTCTAAAGTTTTAGCGTATACTTTATGTGATTTGGTTATCGATAGACAAGTGAATTTGTCCCCTTACAGAGGTAAACAATGAGCCGTCGTCCCACGCCCTTAGAAGTAGCCCAAGAGCAGTTTGACCGTGCCGCAGAGCAATTAGAACTCAACCCAGCGGTGTGTGATTTGCTGCGCTACCCCCTGCGCGAATTTTATTTCAGCATTCCGGTGCGGATGGATCATGGGGATGTGCAAATTTTCCGCGGGGTGCGGGTCCAGCATAACGATGCCCGCGGGCCGGGCAAGGGTGGGGTCCGGTTTGTGACCGATGGGAGTACGGAGGCGGTCAAAGCCCAGGCGATGTGGATGACCTGGAAAACGGCGGTGGCCAATATCCCCTTGGGAGGCAGCCAGGGCGGATTTTTGTGCGACCCCCGAAAACTGAGTCTGCGGGAGCAGGAAGGCCTCTGCCGGGGTTGGGTCCGTCAGATGGCGCGCAATGTTGGACCCCTGTTAGATGTCCCTTACCCCGATTTGATGACCAATGCCCAACACATGCTTTGGATGTTGGACGAATATGAAGTCATCTTTGGCGGCAAATATCCCGGATTCAGCACCGGTAAACCCGTCGAGTTGGGCGGGTCCCGCGGGCGAACAGAAGCCATGGGTTTTGGCGTCATCATCACCGTGCGGGAAGCCATGAAAGAACTGGGCCTGGATATTCGTAATTCCCGGGCCAGCGTTCAGGGCTTTGGGAATGTGGGCCAGCACGCGGTTCAGATGTATCAACAATTGGGTGGAAAAGTGGTCTGTGTCTCCAGTTGGCACCAGGCCGATGAAGTCGCCTATGCCTATCGCAAGGAAACAGGGGTAGATTTCAATGAACTTAAGCCGATCACGAATGAGTTTGGCGAAATTGACAAAGATAAGGCTCAAGATTTAGGTTATGAACTGCTGCCTGGGGAAGCTTGGGTCGATCAGGCTGTTGAAGTGCTCATCCCGGCTGCGACCGGCAACCAGATTTCGCACAGCACGGTCGAAAACATCCATCGCAATGTCAAAATTGTTGCCGAGGGGGCCAGCGGACCGACCACACCGAAGGCCGAAGCCTGGCTTAATGAGAATGGGGTGTTTATCATTCCCGATATATTAGCCAGTTCGGGGGCTGTGATTTGCAGCTATTACGAGCAAGTTCAGAGTAACAACAACTATTATTGGCACAAAAATGACGTTCTAGGTCAGCTCGATGTCAATATGACTGCCGCCTACATGAACGTGCACGATTTTTCCAGCGAGAATGATCTGAATATGCGCGCCGCAGCCATCATGATGGCCGTTGACCGGGTTGCCAAAGCCTGTCAGGACCGCGGGTGGGTATAGTGGATGAGTGATTCAGACGACCGGTTGTTGAATACCCCCCTTGGGCAATTTGACCGCCGTTTTTATGATTCAGATCAGCGTATCAGTACGATTGGTGCTGGGTCCATTGGAGGCAAGGCGCAGGGCCTGGCGCTGCTGAACGATCTCATCGAGCATGATTTTGAAACTGCGGAGTTTCCCCAGGTCCAAATCAATGTTCCGGCCATGACGGTGATCCGCACCGAGGTGTTCGACGCTTTTATGCAGCGGAATAACCTCTATGAGATTGCCCTTTCCAATGTCTCCGACTACCGCCTCACTCACGCCTTCCTGGCTGCCGATTTGCCCTTTGAAATCGTCGGGGATTTACGGGCTTTGGTCCAGCAAGTCCACAGCCCGCTGGCTATTCGCTCCTCTAGCCTGCTGGAGGACGCCACCTATGAACCTTTCGCCGGAATTTATGCGACTAAGATGATCCCCAACGACCAGTATGATGCCAGTGCCCGATTTCATAATCTGGTCGAAGCCATCAAATTCATTTACGCTTCTACATTCTATAAAAACGCCAAAAGCTACCGGATTGTGACCCACCACGATCACCGCGCGGAAAAAATGGCCGTGATTATCCAAGAAGTGGTTGGCAAACGGCATCGCAACCGGTTTTATCCCGAACTTTCGGGTGTGGCGCGCTCCTACAATTTCTACCCGGTCGGTCGCGCCAAGCAAGAAGACGGTGTGGTAAACCTAGCCCTCGGGTTGGGCAAAACGGTTGTCGATGGTGGTCTCTCATGGGCCTATTCTCCCGCTTACCCGCGCATCGGCCCCCCCTTCGGTTCCACCCGTGACTTGTTGGCGGGTAGCCAGAAAGAATATTGGGCCATCGATATGGGTGCCCCTCCGGCCCTACAGCCCCAACAAGAATATGAGTATCTTATTCAAGAAAATCTCTCGAAGGCGGAGAAAGATGGGACTTTGCGACACCTGTGCTCTACTTATAATCCCCAATCCGACCGGGTTGTCATGGGGGTTAGCTCGCAAGGACCGCGGGTGCTCAATTTTGCGCCGCTCTTGCAAACACGCGCCATCCCGCTCAACGATATCATCAAATCCTTCCTGATCCTTTGTCAGGCGGAAATGAATATGCCGGTGGAGATTGAGTTCGCCATGACTTTCAATCCCCATCGCCTCGGTTTTCTCCAGGCCCGGCCAATGGTGGTTTCCTCGGATACCATTGCTGTCGTCGAAGAAGAGTTGCGCGGCGAAAACGTCCTGGCGGCCTCTAAAAACGTCTTAGGCAATGGCACGGTGAATGATATTCGGGACATTGTCTACGTGCTCCCCGAGAATTTCCGCAAAGAAGATACCCGCCGGATTGCCCGCGAATTGGAAACATTTAACCTGGCCCTGGTTGCTGAGAAGCGGCCATATTTGCTGATTGTTTTTGGCCGACTCGGGAGTTCTGATCCCTGGCTGGGTATCCCGGTCAATTGGGGCCAAATCTCGGGCGTGCGGGTGATCGTGGAGGCCACCCAGGAAGGTTTCTTTGTGGAAATGAGTCAGGGCTCGCACTTCTTCCATAACTTGACCAGTCTGGGGGTCAGTTATTTCTCGCTGCCACGTAATCAGGAATTTGAGGTGGATTGGGACTGGCTGGATGCCCAACCCGAAGTCGGCGTGACGCGTTATGTCCGGCATATTCGCCTGGAAAATCCCCTGGCCATCAAAATGGACGGTCGTACCGGGTTGGGTGTGGTTGCCAAAAGGTGACCGAATTATTGAAATCGGATTTAGTACTGGTAAGTTCTGCCTCGCTTTTGCTAAGGAAATGAGTTTGTCGGTCGCGACGGTCTCGGCCCACAAACCCTGAATCAGTACTCAGGGGGGGATTGTATCAGTCTCAAAAACAGATAAAATCGAGTTTAGGGCATTCATCTCGTGACAACCCTCAGCGGCCGCGACTGGGTATTAAGACCCAGGTGACAGTCACTTTAAATTAGCTTTGATCTGGTTTTTGGGTTTAAAACCCAAATTCATAAAAAATCAAGTGACTGCCACCTTCTCTTGCATAATTTGAAAGATGAGGCAAAAAATGTTCAAAAACAGGAAAATAATTGATCTTCTTATCCTTGTGCTCTTAGGATTGGCACTTTCTCTTGGGGCTTGTAACCGCCCTACCAATTCTGGCATCCAGCCCCTACCTGACACACCCGCCCAAGACGCAGCCCCACCCCCTGATTCCGATGCCGTGGCACCAGTTGATGATCAACCTGCCCCGGAACCACCCGCACCGGATTTGGTCGACGCGGCGACTTTCATCGAACATACCACCATCCCCACCGGAACAATCTTAGGCCAGGGCCAAGTCTTCACCAAAACCTGGGAGCTTGAAAACTCAGGTACTACCACCTGGACCCCGGATTATTTCTTGGAATTTGACCGCGGCGATCAAATGGCGGGACCTGATGACCAGCCACTTTTTGAATATTTCATTCCAGAGGGGGAAGAAGTCTTGCCAGGGGATCTGATTACGGTAACTGTTATACTAACCAGTCCCCTGCAGGAAGGCGAATACCTGGGATTTTGGCAGTTCCGTAACCCCGATGAAGAAATTTTCGGGGCCGGCCCCGAGGCGGATGAGCCGGTGGAGGTCGATATCGAAGTAAGAGCTGGTGCCTGGCTGGACCCGAGTGCCGGCGGGGCGCCAGCCGCGGGAACCGGAACAGTGGAAAACGTGGAGTTAACCGTTACGCCCGCGGATTATGCCGGCGATTGTCCGGTTCAACTTATCTTTTCGGGCGCAATTGAAGTGGATGGGTTAGGGCCCTACGAATACGAATACACCAGCGATGTCAACACCGATCTGCCCGGCTGGGAATATCTAATTCCTGCGCCAAATCAGTTTAGCTACGATTCCCCCGGCTGGCACGTCTATCAGACTAACTTTGTGATTGATATCCCTGCTGACGCTGATGGCTGGATTCGATTGGACGGGCACGGTCCTGGTTCTTCTTCGTTCAGCGAAATCTATTACAATGTCGATTGTAATGAGTAAATCAAAAGCGGAAGGTTCTCTCACCTTCCGCTTTTTTTATTCACCTTCCGTATGGACTAATTCCCACTGGGTTAATTCTCCGGATCGAATTTCGATCACATGTTTTTGGTTCCCAGCCAGATAAAAAGCAAGGCTATATTCTCCCGGGGGAAGTTCACCCACCCCAAAAGTTTCCTCCCAGGGAGATTGGGCTAAAATGTCATCGCCGGTATAGGTTTGTAAATCAATTTTTCTAAAATCAGGATCTGAAATAGAGCGGATGACGATATGGCCTTGAATTGCGATCGGTTCTCCCTCTGTGGTAACGATGCGGCCAGCCAAAGCTCCGTTGAGCGGTTGTCCCTCAACCACGCGCGGCACCAGCCATAATTCGGGGTTGCGAACAGCTTCATAAGAATTCTCGCCAGCACGCACCTCAAAGTGTAATTCGCTCCCACTGGTATTGCCCGAATTCCCTACCTTCCCAATTTCAGCTCCCGCGGTGACCGAATCCCCCTCAGCAACTAAGACCTCCGAGAGCTGGGCGTACAAAGTGTAGATTGTACCGCGTTTGGGAATTGTATGTTTGATGACAATCGTTAGTCCATAAAAATTGGGCTCGGGGCCGATTTCAACCTCTTGATCGTCTCCGGCAAATATGACCGTACCGGCCTGAGCTGCAATGACCGGCGTACCAATCGAGTTGATGAAATCTGATCCATGTTGGATGACTTCTTTACTCTGGGGGACGCCAAACCGCTCACTGAAATCGACAACATCGCGGTAGTCCGAGGGGATCGGAATTTTTAGAGGAAAGGCCGTACTATCATATTCAACCGTATCCATTTCCGGGGCCGGTTCAAGCGCCTCTAAAGGCGCGGCAGTCTCTGCTTCGCCCGAAACCATAGCAGTTTTGGCGTCGGTAAATTCAACAAAATCCGCAAAATCAGACTGCATCCGACTCGGAATATGATCTTGTAGCCCTTGTTGAAAAGCCTCGGTCACCCAGTTAGCCGGGGCGGTGCCAAAAACACCGGTAGAAATCATCGCGATTGAAACTGCTGCCGACACGAAGAAAGACTGGATGAGATGAGATTTTTTTCTGCGGCTGTTCAAGACTAGTTATCCTTGGGGTTGAAGGTTGGGGAAATCCCAACATTTACCCCGGCGGCTTTAAGCGCATCCACCAGTAAAAGCCGCAACTGAGCTTCTTTTCGAACCGGGGCGGCTACCTCAGGAACAAAGACCCAAACCCGGTAATACCAGGTATCAACGCCGATATCGCCCAAGTGTACCTCGGGCTGCAAGTTTTCTTCTTCGCATTGATTGGGAAATGATTCCGCCGCCTTTAGGATCGTTTCCATGACAGCTTTGTGGTCATGTTCACCCATTACTGGGATGGTAACATCGATGTGATGTCCTTTAATTTGGCTGTGATTAACAATGATCTGGTTGATCGCATCGGTATTTGGGATGATGATCCGATCGGTGCGGTAGGTGCGCAGCGAAGTGAAAGACATATTGATATCTTCGACTTTACCGAATTTCCCACCAACGGTGACAAAATCATCAACTTTGTAATGCTTCAAGAACATCAATTTGATGCTGGAAATAGCATCGGAGGCCAGACGTTCTGAACCGATTGCAAAGGCCGCGGTAATGGCGGTGACCAGCACAACCAGACCGCCAGCGGTTCCAGTAATATCCACGATTACTTTGATGGTTAGGAAGATAACGGCAATCCTAAAAATAATCGCCAGAAAGTCATCCCAGGGGCCTTTGAGGAATTTAGAAAACAGGAATTTGATCAAACGGCCAACAAAGATCGCCAGAATGTATCCGGCCACACCTATGGCAATGGCGATGCCAATGTCTTTTGCAAATTCAGTTGCGGTTTCAATAAAAGTGGTTTCCATGATTTGCCTCCAAAGAAATGGATTATGTTTGCCCTTTTGAGATTGTAACATACAATTAAATGCTAAAATTCTGCCATGAAAACTAGACTCAATCCCCGCATGCATCGATCTGAACCCTTACGCCGCTGTCGGTTGGAGGAATGTCGGGCAGCCTGTTGTTTGCACGGTGCGTGGGTTGATCAAGTTGAAGTCCGTGATATCTTGGCTGAGGCTGATCTGATCGCGATGTACCTGCCCTCAGACCAGGCCAACCCTCAAGATTGGTTTGATGGTCGCCAGGAACCGGATACGTTTACGCTGAGCGGGTGGGTTGAACACACGACGGTGATTCCCGCTCCGGAACATTATGGGGAAACCGCATGCATTTTCTTACGCCAGGATGATCATAAGTGTGCGCTACAAGTAGCGGCTACCAAAGTGGGTTGGCATAAGTGGCGGTTCAAACCATTTTACTGCATCTTACATCCCCTCGATTTGGACGAGGAGGGTCGCATTACTCTCGATGAAACGGAATTGCTCGCGGTCGAACCGGGCAGTTGTTTGCGACCGGCGGCTGAATTAATCCCACTGCGAGAAACTTTTGCTGAAGAATTGGAATATTTGCTACGGGGGAAATTAGGAAAACCCGATTAGGTTACAGTTTAGACCAGCCTGGCAAGCTGTAGTCCACCCCAAACTGAGATGAGACCTAAAATGATTTGCGCCCCGAGGTTGGTCAACGCCGGGGTTGTCTGGCCATTTTGAACTAACCTCATTGTTTCGTAGCTGAATGTTGAAAAGGTAGTGAAGGCCCCCAAAACACCGGTAAAAATAAAAGCGCGGGTGGTGGCTGTGAAAAACGCGCGTGAATCAGCAACCCCGGCCAGAAATCCAATCAACAAGCAGCCCACCATATTGACGACAAAGGTCCCATAGGGAAACCCACCCGCAGTAGTAAAGCGGCTGACAAAATCACTGGTTATATAGCGCAACGTTGCTCCGATAAAACCACCTAATCCGATAGATAAAATTTTTGTCAACAATGCAGGTCTCCTTGGATCCCAAGGCGGGATTGTACCATGGCCGGTAAATGATGTTACTAGTACAAATATCGGGAGTGGATAAGAGAGTGGTGATTTTGATAAAATGAAGCCATGAAATGTCCAAAGTGTAAAACAGCAAAAAACCAAAACAAAGATGGGTTTACGAATGCGGGAAGCCAACGCTATCGGTGCCAGGAATGTGGGGCGAGATATACCCCTGAAAAGAAGGAGCAGGGATATCAGAAAAGCATTCGAGAATTAGCAATTCGGATGTATGCGGATGGGCTCAACTTTCGGCAGATTGGACGCCATTTGAAGGTTAGTCACGGTTCAGTGATGAACTGGGTGAAAGCCCATGCAGAACAACTGCCCACAGCACTCGTTCCTGAAGAAGTTTCCACAGTAGAGATGGATGAACTTTATACCTTCATAGCAGAGAAAAAAACAGGATCTACATCCTGACCTTTGTAGACCGAAAAACACGTTGTATTTTGGCTTGGAAGGTCAGTACCAAGCGCAGTGGTACTGAATTTCAAGATATGTTAGCAGACAGTGTTCAGGGGCATGATTATTTCAGCGACGACTATCAAGGTTACAAGACGGTACTTTAATGGCCTGCAATTCACCATCCGATGAAAGATAAAAGTGAGACTTATTCTGTTGAAGGTGCGAATGCTGATTTACGCCATTATCTTGCGCGTTTGCGACGTAAATCTCGTTGCTTCTCGAGATGTGAACAAGCGCTGCGGAATGCCATTCAGCTCTTTGTTTTTGCTTACAATCGACGACAGTTGTTCAAGCAGCATTTCCCTAACTACACCTGCCACCTTATGGATTTCACAACACCA
Source organism: uncultured Anaerolineales bacterium (assembly GCA_964453155.1). Taxonomy (GTDB): domain Bacteria; phylum Chloroflexota; class Anaerolineae; order Anaerolineales; family UBA11858; genus CAYVQU01. Next base: position 24,821 of record CAYVQU010000069.1, read on the forward strand.
TGACTTTATCCACTCCCCAAATATCTATTCCTTCCTCTTAATACATGTTGACGAAATTTTGGCCGTATGTTAGCATACGGCTCGCAAATTTTGGGTTGGGAGAAATTGAAGAAATCATTATGAACGAGCATAAATATCCCCTCTATAATGATGAAATTGACTTGCGAGAAATCGTAGCAACATTATTACATCATTG
>CAYVQU010000070.1:0-24929 GCA_964453155.1 uncultured Anaerolineales bacterium
GTATTCATCCTGTTAATGTGCATCTTTCGTCGCCATAAGTGGCGATAGTATTAAGTGAGGTAAAAAATTAGGCTAGTTAACTTTCGTTAATAACCGAGCATATTTTGGTTATAAAGTAAGTTGATTTCTGAAATTATAAATCCGCGTTTCCGAAAAACCTCCTAAATAGAAGAATTAAATCTGTTTTCTGCCAAAATCCAGCAAGATGAATATTTCTTACAATTCCGGGCGTCAGAGGCGATGAACATAAAATTAGTGACCATTAAACTTTCCTCGCAAAACCAAACTACTTTGGTATAAAAGAGTGAAGCATACGAATAACAAATCCAGGCTTTAGGAACGTAGCTGCATGACTTTTGCAAATCGAGTGACCCAGTTGGAACCAGAGGGGGCCTACCAAGTGTTGGCCCGCGCCCAGGAGTTGGAAGCCGTCGGGCGAGACATTATTCACCTGGAAATCGGAGAACCTGATTTTTCAACCGCACCGCATATCAATGATGCTGCCATTGAGGCGATCAATGCGGGAAAAACCCGTTACAATCCCCCCAGTGGGATCAACGAATTACGGGCTGCCATCGCGGCGGATGCGGGACACCGGCGGGGGATCGAGATCGATCCAGCCCGAGTAGTAATCAGTCCAGGGGCAAAACCCAATCTCTTTTTTCCCGCCCTGGCTCTGATCGAACCCGGAGATGAAGTGATCTACCCCGATCCAGGTTTTCCTACTTATGAAGCCATGATCCACGTCGCCGGAGGCCGCCCCGTCCCGGTTCCATTGGTCGAGGAGAACAATTTTTCTTTCGATCAGGCTGCATTTAATCAGCTCATCAACCAGAAAACCAAGTTGATCATCATCAACTCACCAGGAAACCCAACCGGCGGTGTGATGAGCGCAGCCGATTTACAGCACATTGCTAATGCTGCCCTGGAAAACGACTGCTGGGTGTTATCGGATGAAATATATATGCGGATGGCTTTCGAAGGAATGTCTGTCCCCAGTATTGCCGCCCTGCCCGATATGCTAGAACGAACAGTCATTGTTGATGGCTTCTCGAAAACCTACGCTATGACCGGTTGGCGGCTGGGTTTTGGCATCATGCCGCCGGCATTGGCAGATCGCATCAACCTGTTACTCACCCACTCGGTAGGTTGTACGGCCCAATTCACTCAATACGCTGGATTGGAAGCTATTACCGGATCGCAAACTTGGGTTGACGAAATGATGGCGGCTTATCAAGAACGTCGTGATATCCTGATTTCTGGATTGAACACCATCCCCGGAGTCACCTGCCGTAAACCCATGGGTGCTTTCTATGCTTTCCCCAACATCAAAGCATTTGGGCTATCCTCCGACGAAATGGCCAATCTGATCTTAGAAAAAGCCAATGTGGCCTTACTACCCGGAACATCCTTCGGCAAATTTGGCGAAGGCTATCTCCGCATCGTGTATGCCAATTCTCCTGAGAATATTCAAATCGCTATTGAACGAATTGGGAACGTTTTATCCATAGTAAAATAAATAGAAAATGCCAGACGTCGGGACGACTGCACGGAAGAAATAACCCAACCCAGAAACAAGTTACCATCTACATGGTCCTGCCTCCAATTCTTCAAACTAAAATCACCCCTCCCAGCATCCAGCAAAGAACCCTGGCGCGCCCCAGGGTATGTTCGCTTTTAACGGAGGCGTTGAATTATCGTCTCACCCTGCTTCAGGCTGGGGCCGGCTATGGAAAGAGTACGTCGCTGGCCGTTGTTAGTCAGGAAGTTGAATATGTGGTCTGGTACCAAGTCGCGGAGGAAGATCGCGATCCACTCGTTTTTTTGCAGCACCTATTTTATGCTACCCAAAGGGGATTACCAGATATCCAGGGCTTGCCGCTCCAGGTGCTTGAATCTTGGGACGTTACCCATGGTCAGTTATCGCTGAATGCCATCATTGATCACTACCTCAACGTCCTTACCATTGGCTGGGATTCACCCTTTCTGCTCATTATCGATGATGTTCATCTGATTCTGGCTACCGAGGATATTGCCCAACTCCTAGATCGGCTAGTCGGTTTGGGACCGCCAGAATTACACATCCTGCTATCGGCTCGATCCAAGCTGCAACTGCCAAACCTATCTCGGCTGCAAAATCGGGGAGAAGTACTTACGCTGGATCAATCAATCTTGGCTTTCACAGCAGATGAGATCAACGCTTTATTTTCCGATATTTACGGTTACGATCTCTCGCCAGAAGAGGCGGTCACTTTATTGGAGGTCACTGAGGGGTGGGCCATCGCCCTCCAACTGATTTGGCAGGGTCTGCGCACCCGGACAATTGATTCCATCGAAACGGCCCTGGCGTTGCAGGCCTCCTCACTGGAAAGGTTGTTTGAAGTTTTAGCCCAAGAAGTCTTTGAACAGCAACCCCAGGATATCCAGGATTTCATGAAACAGTCGGCCACGCTCCGGGTAATGACCCCCGCCGCCTGCAATGCACTCCAGGGAACGAATAACAGCCAGGCAATGCTGACTTATCTCCGCCGTCAGGAGTTGTTTGTCGTTGATGTCGGTGATGGGAGTTTGCGTTATCACCATATTTTCCACCGCTTTTTACGCCAGATGACGGCAGCCGCACAAATGCAGGAATGGCACCAAAAGGCGGCTTCCTTCTACACGGATCAGATTGACTACGTATCCGCTATTTATCATTTTTTACGAGCTGAAGATTATGCCGGATCCGCCCAATTGCTAGACTCCTTTGGTCAGGAACTCCTCGCTATGGGCCGGTTGAAAACGCTGGCATCGTATTTAGACGAATTACCCCCCGAAACCCTCCACCAATATCCGACTTTACTATCCTATATGGGCGATTTGGCCCGGTTGCACAGTCGCTTTCAGGAAGCCCTGGCCTGGTATCAACAAGCCGAAACTTTGTGGCAGGAACGCGGCAATCCGGTCGGCGTGGGGCGGGCACTACGCGGCCAGGCCCGGGTTCATTTGGACACCGTCAGCCCGAATAAGGCTGAAGAACTACTCCAACAAGCACTCCGGATGAGCGATGGCACCGCCGATCGCGAGGCCCAGGCCCGGCTTTACGAGTTATTGGCCGAGAATAAACTCAATTCGGGGAATCCGGCCGAGGCGGAGGTTCTGCGACAGCAGGCTGAAGCCTTACGCCGTGAAGGTCCAGCCGACTCCCAATTACTGATCCGGGTGCAGTTACGAACTGGCCGGCTGGCTGCAGCCTGTCGAAAACTTGAAGAGTTAGCCGAAACAGAAAGCCAGGAACCCGTTCAAACCCCACGTTCCCATCGTGAGACGCAGTTATTGTTATCCATTATTTATGCTATGCAAGGCCGCCCAGAGGATGCCCTCCAGGCCGCGCTTGAAGGGACTCGGCGCGGAGAGCAGTTTAATTCGCCGTTTGTCACCGCAGTCGGGCATATGCGCCAGGGTCACGCACTGATGTTATTAGGTGGACCTGACCGGTTTGCAACCGCGCACCAGCAATTTGAGCAGGCAGTTGAAATCAGCCGCTCGTTAGCCGTCCCCCGGCTACGGATCGAGGCCTGCTGGGGTTTGTGTCAGACTTATGGGCGGCAAGGCGATTTGCGTGCGGCTCAACAAGTGGCGCAAGAAGGGATCGAAATCGCTACCCAAGTTGGCGATGAATGGATTGCTTCATTAATCCGGCTGGCGATGGGTGTCAATCACATCTTGGTTAAAGATTATGAAGTCGCCGCGGAGTGGTTGAATCAAGCAAGCCGCGGTTTTGATGAGTGCAGCGATCCGTTTGGAGCCGCGACGGCCCGCCTCTGGCTGTGTCTGGGTTGGTTTGATCAAGGTGATTTTGACCGGCTATCACAGACTTTTTCGGACGTATTAGCGGTTTGCCAGCAGCATGGGTATGATTACTTATTTACGCGTCCAACTTTGTTAGGCTCTTTTGATGAGCGTGTTTTTGTGCCCGTGCTCATCCATGCCCGTATCAACGGCTGGCAAGGGACTTATCCCGCCAAATTACTGGGAAATTTGGGGTTGGCTGACATCCGTTATCATCCCGGCTACCAATTGCGAATTGAAACATTGGGGGCTTTTCAGGTCTGGCGCGGCGATCTGTTGATTCCTTACAATGGTTGGCGACGCGAGAAAACCCGACAATTATTCCAGCTTCTGATCACCTATCGCGATACGCCCCTCGACCGGGACCAGTTCTGCGAATATCTTTGGCCGGGAGCGGAACCAGAGACAGCCCAACGCAACTTCAAAGTAGCGCTTAGCACCCTATACAATGTGCTCGAACCTGGTCGAGCTCCAGGTAGTGAATCAGCCTACGTATTACGCGAAGGCACAGTTTACGGTTTACGGCCGGGGGCTGATATATCGCTGGATGTCGATCAATTCAAAGCAGCCATCGCTGCAACCAAGAATGGTCCTGCCGTTGATCCTGATCGAACCGTTGAGAATTTGAGCCGAGCATTAGATTTTTATCGCGGCGAATACTTGCCCGACACTCGCTACGAAACCTGGGCTGCCATGGAACGCGAACATCTAGCTGTCTATTTTCTGCAAACCGCTGATTATGCCTGTGAAATCTACTTGAAACAAAATGCTTTTCAAGCCGTGATCGACCTCTGCCAGCGAATTCTGGCCCAAGACAATTGTTGGGAACGAGCCTACCGCTACTTGATGACCGCCTATCACCATCTCGGCGACCACGGCCAAATCGCCCGCACCTATCAACAATGCACTGACACCCTGCAAGCTGAACTTGATGTCTCTCCAGCTCCCGAAACGATCACACTTTTCCAGCAATTAACCTCCTAATCTGAACCCGATGAATGTAACTTCCTCGTTACGGCCCCTTGTTATCCTACATATCGAAGGGTTGTTTATGGTTTGATAGTTGGTTCGTTTGATGGTTGGCTGGTTTGTTAGAAAAAACCAACTAGCCGACTGACAAACCAACCAACTTCTAACTTCCCACCACTCACAACCCACTACCCACTCCCTGGAGATTTCATGACCGATAACCCCAAAATTCAACGTTTACGCCAACTCAGAGAAGAAGCCCAACTTGGCGGCGGCGAAGAGCGCATTAAGAAACAACACGCTAAAGGCCGTCTAACCGCCCGTGAACGGATCGAACTGCTGTTGGATCGCGGCTCCTTCCGTGAAGTCGATGCCTTTGTTGCCCACCGCACCACCGATTTTGGTCTGGATAAACGCAAATACCTCAGCGACAGCGTGGTGACCGGTTGGGGGACGATACAGGGCAAGTTGATCTATGTCTTTGCCCAGGATTTCACCGTGTTTGGTGGCAGTCTGGGTGAAGTTCATGCTGAGAAGATCGTCAAAATCATGGATATGGCGCTAAAAAACGGGGCGCCGGTGATCGGGTTAAACGATTCAGGGGGGGCGCGTATTCAAGAGGGAGTCGTCTCCCTGGGAGCTTATGCCGATATCTTTTTGCGGAACACCCTGGCTTCGGGCGTTGTCCCCCAAATCAGCGTGATCATGGGGCCGTGTGCGGGCGGGGCGGTCTATTCCCCCGCGATCACCGACTTTATCATCATGGTGCGCAACTCATCCTATATGTTCATCACTGGACCCGAGGTAGTAAAAACTGTTACTCACGAAGAAGTCGATTTTGAAAGTTTGGGCGGCGCTGATGTCCATGCCGAAATGTCAGGGGTTTGCCATCTCGCCGCCGATAGCGAAGCCGCGGCTTTGGGATTAGTCCAGAAATTGATGAGCTTCATTCCTCAAAACAATATGGAAGACCCCCCCTTTATCCCCTCCGGGGATGATGCCACTCGCCGCGAAGCCGCCCTGGACGAACTAGTTCCCGATGACCCCAGCAAGCCTTACAACATTAAGGATGCCATCAACCTGATTGTGGATGACGGCGATTTCTTCGAAATTCATCCGGAATTTGCGAAAAACATGGTCATTGGGTTCGCCCGGTTGGGGGGGCACAGCATCGGAATTGTGGCCAACCAACCAGCGGTTTTGGCCGGAGTGTTGGACATCGACTCATCTGAAAAAGCAGCCCGGTTTGTGCGTTTTTGCGATGCTTTCAACATTCCCATTCTGACCTTTGTGGATGTCCCCGGTTTCCTGCCCGGCACCGATCAGGAGCATGCGGGCATCATCCGCTCAGGGGCCAAACTGCTTTACGCCTTTTGTGAAGCCACCGTCCCCAAAATGACCGTCATCACCCGCAAAGCCTATGGCGGGGCCTATGACGTTATGAGCAGCAAACACATTCGGGGCGATGTCAACCTGGCCTGGCCCAGCGCCGAACTGGCCGTCATGGGACCAGAGGGCGCGGTCGAGATTATCTTCCGCAAAGAATTAGCCGCGGCCGAAGATCCGGGCCAACGCAAGGCTGAGTTGGTCGCTGATTATCGCGAAAAATTCGCCAACCCCTATGTTGCGGCCTCCCGCGGCTACATCGACGACATCATCGAACCGCGCGATACCCGCCCCCGCCTGATCAACGCCCTGGAGATGCTCTCCAACAAACGCGACACTAACCCGCCCAAAAAGCATGGGTGTATTCCATTATAGAGGTCAGAAGGTCTAAAAAGTCTTAATAGTCTGATTGGTCGTAATCGTCAGAAGTGTCCAGAATGTTCACTGGATTTCTGACACATCAGACTTCTTTGACATCTCAGACTAATCAGACCCCTCAACGAGGTTTTATGTTCAAAAAAGTATTAATCGCCAACCGGGGGGAGATCGCGGTGCGGATTATCCGGGCCTGCCATGAGTTGGGGCTGGAGACGGTGGCGGTGTATTCGACGGCCGACCGTCAGGCCTTGCATGTGCGCTATGCGGATGAAGCTTATTTGTTGGGTCCCCCGGCGGCGCGTGAATCCTATCTGCGGGGGGATAAGATCATTGAGATTGCCCGACAGAGCGGAGCAGGGGCCATTCATCCGGGCTATGGATTTTTGGCCGAACGGGCCGATTTTGCCCAGGCGGTTTTAGATGCCGGGTTGGCCTTTATTGGCCCCAAACCGTCCGCGATCGCCGCGATGGGCGATAAGGCGGTGGCCCGGGCGACTGTGATCGCGGCTGGAATCCCGGTGGTACCTGGGACGGGGGGTGAACGAGCTCTGAGTGATGAAGAGTTATTGGAACTCGCACCGGAGATTGGGTTCCCATTATTGATCAAGGCAACCGCCGGGGGTGGGGGTAAAGGGATGCGAGAAGTTCAGAACTTGGACGAAATGCCCCTGCTATTGACCTCAGCCCGCAGGGAGGCGGATGCCGCTTTTGGGGATGGCAACGTCTATCTGGAGAAACTCATCGAGGGGGCCCACCACATCGAATTCCAGGTTTTGGCGGATACCCGGGGTAACGTGATCCATCTCGGAGAGCGGGAGTGTTCCCTGCAGCGTCGGCATCAAAAACTGTTGGAAGAAGCTCCTTCGCCTTTCGTCGGCAAAGACGAAGATCTTCGCCAGCGGATGGGCGCGATCGCCGTCCAGGCGGCGCGGGCGGTAGAGTATACCAACGCCGGGACCATCGAATTCCTGGTTGACCGCGACAAAAATTTCTACTTCCTGGAGATGAATACCCGCCTTCAGGTGGAGCATCCCATCACCGAGGCCATCACCGGGGTCGATATCGTCAAGGAGCAAATTCGGATCGCCCGCGGCCGCACTTTGAAATACCGTCAGGAGGATATCAACCTGAGCGGGTGGGCCTTGGAATGTCGAGTCAATGCCGAAGATCCTTACAGCGGTTTTATGCCCTCCACCGGCCACATCCACCATATGATCGTCCCCACCGGGCCGGGTGTGCGAGTCGATACCGGGGTGTATCCCGGCTTTGAGATTTCACCTTATTATGACTCGCTGATCTCCAAACTCGTCGTTTATGGCGAGACCCGCGGCGAGGCCATTTTGCGGATGCGCCGGGCCTTGGAGGAGTTCAAAATCGTCGGGGTGCGGACCAATATCCCCTTCCACCAAAACATCATGGAATCCCACCGCTTCCAGGCCGGACGGTTCGACACCCAATTTGTTGAGCAGCGTTTCTCCATGGAGCAGGCCGACCAATCCCGCAAATCTTTCCCCGAAGTGGCCGCCATTCTGTCCACCCTGGTGGCCCATCAACAAATGGAGCGCACCTCCCACATCGTCCACCGCGGCCAGCGCGACACCAGCAACTGGAAGTGGCTCAGTCGTTGGGAGCGGATGAGTAAATAAAAGTAAATCTCACGCAAAGTCGCAAAGACGCGAAGAAAAAATAAAAAAAACTTTGCGCCTTCGCGGCTTTGCGTGATGTATTTGCAATAATCAGGACATCGTATGAAGTACATCACAAGTATCAAAGATCAGGAATTTGCAATCGAGATTTTGGATGAGAATCGTATCTCCGTAGATGGCAAAGAATACGATATTAATTTCGAGTCCATCAACGGGCAGCCGGTATATACGTTGTTGATCAACGGGAAATCGTATGACGCCTATGTCTACGAGAGTGAGGATGGGTGGGAAGTATTGCTGCGAGGTTCCCTTTACCAGTCACGCGTTATCGATGAGCGTGAGCAGCGTTTACGGACCGCATTTGCCGATGGATTGGCGCAAACCGGCGAATTCCAGCTCAAAGCACCGATGCCAGGCTTGGTCATCGACGTGGTTGTCACCGAGGGGCAAGAAGTCGCCGAGGGGGATGTGCTCATGATCCTGGAATCGATGAAAATGCAGAACGAGCTCAAAGCCCCTCAAGCCGGGGTAGTTTCGCGGGTGCGAGTCGCGGTGGGGGAATACGTCGAACGGCGACAGACGTTGTTGAGTGTGGGTTAGAACAACCGATGAACCAAACCCTCAAAATTTCATCCCGAGTAGCGGTCGCACCCTTCGATATGTGCTTCACGCTGTTTCGCACTACTCAGGATGCTGAATTCTTTTGGACTTAGATATGTATATCGAAGGGTGAAGCGAAAATCATAGGGCTCCAACCAACTATCAAACCATCCAACCATCAAACTACCGCGTGTAACCCGCTCGTTACAGCCCTTTGATATCCTAAAATCGCTGATCAAAACTTGATTTCATCTCAATGGGTGAACCGTATGGAAGAGGCTTCAAAAACCAACATCGTTTCGTTTATCATCCGATTTGTCCAGGACAAACCCGAAAAAGACAGTGATCAACAGTCCTATCGGGGTGCCATCCGCCACATCCAGAGCGATGAAGAACTCACGTTCACCTGTTGGGACGAAGCCGAAAGCTTCATCCAACACTATATTCCAATTAACAGAATGAGTTGCTTCTGAGATAATAGAACGCGGATGACGCAGTTACGCTGCGCTTACGCGAATTCACGTGGGTTTTTAATCCGCGTGAATCCGGAAAATCAGCGTTATCAGCGTTATCAGCGTTCAAAGAGTATAAATCATATTTCTTTAAGGAGACAAGAATGCGTCTGAAAGATAAAGTTTGTTTGGTCACCGGGGGGGCGGCTGGGATTGGGAAAGCCACAGCGATCCGGTTTGCCGAGGCGGGGGCTAAGGTGGTGATCTGCGATTTGGCCGATGAAGCCGGAGAGCAGGTTGCAGCCGAAATTGGCGGCGATTATTACAACGTCAATGTGGCCGATCGGGCCGCAGTCCAGACCTGGGTGGAGGCCGTCGTCGAGAAATATGACCGCGTGGACGTGATCGTCAACAACGCCGGGGTGCTGCGGGACGGAATGTTTGTCCGGGTCAAAGAGGGGGAGTTGGTCAAGGAAATGTCTGAGGACCAATTCGACCTGGTAATCGACGTCAACCTGAAGGGCGTCTTCAACTGTGCCCAGGCGGTCGCGCCTTACATGATCAAACAGGGCGGTGGCGTGATTCTGAACGCCACCTCCATCGTAGGTCTTGATGGCAACTTCGGCCAAACCAATTATGTGGCCTCGAAAGCCGGGGTGATCGGGATGACCAAAGTTTGGGCGCGCGAATTGGGTAAACATCAAATTCGCGTCAATGCTGTAGCGCCCGGGTTCACGCTGACCGAGATGGTACGCCAGATGCCCGAAAAAATCCTGGACAGCATGATTGCCAAAACCCCCATGCGCCGGATGGGCGAACCCGTCGACATCGCCAACGCCTACCTTTTCCTGGCCTCCGATGAAGCCGCCTTCATCTCCGGTGTCACTCTACGCGTTGATGGTGGAATTGTAGTCGGAACTTAATATTATGGGACACGGATTTCACGGATGAACACGGATTTGTCTGCTGAAAATAAATACCACAGAGCACGCGAAGAACGCAGAGATTTTTCTTTTGTTTTGTCTCAGCGCACTCTGCAGTTAAATTCGTTTTTCAATAGAGAAAAAATCCGTGGAATCCGTGTTGATCCGTGTCCAAAATTGCTATGACTAGATACGCACAAATTCTTTCTACGGGCAGTTATGTCCCCGAGCGGGTGGTCACCAATGCTGAAGTGGATGAACTCTTAGGAGTATCAACAGATGCGTGGCTGCTCGCGAATGTTGGGATTAAGGAACGGCGCTGGATGGCGGCAGACCAGACCACCTCGGATTTGATCTTCGCGGCCAGCCAGAAGGCGTTGGAAAAAGCTGGGGTTCCGCCGGATGACATCGATCTGATTATCGTCTCAACCGATACGCCGGATTATCTTTCCCCGGGGACGTCGGTGGTCGTACAGCACAAACTTGGCGCGGTCAACGCGGGGTGCTACGATGTCAACAGTGCCTGCGCGGGCTGGGTGACGGCCCTTGATCAGGGGGCGCGCTATCTCGCCACGGAACCAGGCTTTCACTACGTGCTCGTCGCTGGGGGGTATGGGATGAGCCGCTATCTCAACCTGGCCGACAAAACAACGGCCAATCTCTTCGCAGATGGGGCTGGTGCGGCCGTGTTGGGTGTCGGAGAGAAACCCGGATTTCTAGCCAGCAACCTGCTCGCTAAAGGTGAGTTCCACGATGCGTTAGGCATTTACGGCGGCGGCACCTATCGCCCGGCTACACCTGAAAACACTGAAAAATACGGGGCACCAATCGTTGAATTTGTCCGCAAATTCCCCAAAACCTTCAACACCGAATACTGGCCCAAACTAATTAAGGGCGCGCTCGATAAAGTTGATCTGACTTTCGATGACGTCGATTTCTACCTGTTCACCCAACTCAACCTGCGCACCATCGAAGCCATGATGGAATTACTTGGCCAGCCTATCGAGAAAACCCACTGGGTAATGGAGAAATGGGGTTACACCGGCTCGCCGTGTGTCATTATGGCGTTGGATGATGCCATCGAGCAGGGCCGCGCCCCCAAAGCAGGCGATAAGATCGTCTTCTGCGCGAGTGGGGGAGGGATTAGTATGGCGGCTTCCCTTTGGGAGTGGGTAGTGGACGGTGGGTAGTGGATAGTATGAGTGGACAGTGTTTGGTAGTTAGTGGGTAGTTGGTTTTCGTAGGAGGGTGACAATGAACAAGAGAGTGCAGAGTTATCGCGATTTGGTGATTTGGCAGAAAGGAATTGAGTTAGTCAAGGAAGTTTATAAGCAAACGAAGAAGTTTCCAAACCATGAAACCTTTGGGTTGGTGAGTCAGATGCAGCGATCGGCAGTATCCATTCCATCGAATATCGCTGAAGGGCAAACCCGGCAGCATACTGGTGAATTTCGACAGTTTCTATACGTAGCCCTGAGTTCGGCCTCCGAGTTAGATACCCAAACCATAATCGCTCATGAACTAGACTACATCACCGCTGACGAGGTCAAAAACATCGAAAACCAAATAATCGAACTCCGAAAAATGACCTACACCCTGATTTCAAAACTACCATCGAAGCGAAGACTCTAACCACTAACCACCAATTGATGCCAACGATACAGACAGAGAATCTTAACATTCAATACCGGCAAGCAGGAGACGGAGATATTCCCCTCGTGTTCATGCATGGAAACTATGCCTCGTCGCGGTGGTGGCTGCCGCAGTTTGAGCGATTACCTACCAATGTGCGGGCTTTCGCTCCTGATCTCCGGGGATGTGGATCAACACAGGGGCTCACACGCACCCTGAAACAGACAAGTTCGCCGCCCACCATTTCGGATTTATCTACTGATTTGGCTGAATTTATTGCAACCCTGAACCTTCAAAATCCAATCCTGATCGGGCATTCCCTGGGTGGGGTGATCGCCACCGATTATGCCGTGCGGTTTCCCGGCAGTATTTGCGGCCTACTTCTCGAGGACTCGGGCCCACCCAACGGGGTGCCCGCGAGTTTGATCTCCCAGTCGGCGCTGTTGCCGCTCGAATTTGGCAGCAAAATCCTGATGCGGAACGCCCTGCGGTTCGCCGGACTGCCCCGCCGCGGCCGATTAGCCCGGGCGCTGGTCGCGGATGCGATTGCCGCGCAATCCGGGCAGTACATGAACTTCGCGTATGCCGTCTCCACTTGGGATGTCACCGCCGAACTCCCCACTGTGGATATCCCCGTCTTGCTGATTTGGGGCGGCAAAGACCGCATTATGCCCCCCAGGATTGGAAAACAATATTTGCGCTTACTACCCCAGGCTGAGATGCTAATCGTCCCCGATGCCGGGCACTCTCCTCATCTGGAACGCCCCAATGCCTTTGCCGGGGCGCTGCACCAATTTATCGATCAATGCGTTGCGCAACCCGAAACGCCCATTACTGAAATCCCTCCCCGAAGTATCAAGGATCGGATTTTTCGTTGGATTGGCATTTCGTTTTAAGTATTAGATAGCCACATTTTGCCCACATCGTTCTCCTGGCTGAATTTTTGGGATTTATTTAGATGATCTTGGAATAACCGCAGAGCAACTTCTCTTTTTCTCCGCGCTCTCAGCGTTCTCCGCGGTTAATTATGATTTGAGTAAGTCCCCATCAAATTTTTCACGCGTTTAAGGAGGTGTGAAATGACAGAATGGACCAAGCAAGCTGAAGACATGTTCAAGGCCTGGAGTGATGCTCAGAAAGGCCTGATGGACAAATGGGTTGAGAGCCTGAAATCGTTCAGCGGCACACCCGATACCGAGATGTGGCAGAAAACGCTCGAAACCTGGGAAGAAACCGCCAAAAACACCTTCAGCTCTCAGGCCGAATGGACCGGGAGTTGGGTCGAGAATCTCAAATCGATGGAAGGGCTGCCTGATCAGGCCGTTGAATCCATCGGCCGCTTCGAGGAAATGGCCGGTAAGTGGAACAGCACCCAAGAAGAATTGTGGGCCAAATGGTTTGAAATGCTCAAGGGGGTTGATTTCTCTCAACCCACCGATAAATTCACCGAGGCCATGAAGAACCCCCTCCAGGCCTGGCAAGATGCTACCCAAAAAGCCATGGACACCCAGGCCGACTGGATGAAAATCTGGACGGGCGCGGGAAAAGACGAAGCTGCTGACAAGTAGATATTTCGCAAAAGGTGAAACAATAGCTCACGCAAAGACGCTAAGGCGCAAAGTTTATTTGTTTCTTGGCGGCTTTGCGTGAGATTGATTGGAGGTCTACATATGTGGCAGACGATGTTCGAGACCATGAATCAGACCGTGGCCGCCATTGGTCAGATGCAGCAGGCCAGTACGATGGCCGCGCTGCGGGGGATGGAGTTGACGGCCAATGTCTACGCCAGTATGTGGGGGCAAAAACCTGATGAGGTGGTGCCTGCGGACCGGCGGTTTAAGGACGAAGCCTGGGATGAGAATCAGGCCGCCAACTTGATGAAGCAGGCCTATTTGATCACAGCCCAGTGGATGGCGGACATGGCCATCAGCCTGGAGACCGTCGATCCCGAAATTCAGCACCGCACCGAGTTTTGGACCCGCCAAATCTCTGATGCCTTCAGCCCGTCCAACTTTGTCATGACCAATCCGGTCGTGATGCAGGAGATTGTCCGGACGGGGGGGGACAACCTGAGGCAAGGGTTCAATAATCTGCTCGAAGACATTCAGCGCGGCCGGATCAGCCATACTCGTAAAGACGCCTTCAAAGTCGGTGTCGATCTGGCCTACACGCCGGGTGAAGTCGTCTACCGCAACCCCCTCATCGAGTTGATCCAATACACGCCGACCACCGAAAAAGTCCACGCGGTCCCCATGTTGATGATCCCCCCCTGGATCAACAAATATTACGTCATGGATATGCGGGCCGAAAACTCGATGTACAAATATCTGGTGGACGCCGGATTCACGGTCTTCACCATCAGTTGGAAAAATCCCGATGAATCTACCCGGGAAATGGGCTGGGACGAATATGTCGAACTCGGACCCTTAGAAGCCTTGCGGGTGATCAAGGCCATCACCGGCTCAGAAAAAGTCAACACGGCCGGTTACTGCCTGGGCGGCATTATCGAGCAAACCACCCTGGCCTATCTGGCCGCCACCGGAGACGACACCGTCAACACGGCCACCTTCTTTGCCACTCACCAGGATTTCACCAACGCTGGGGATGTGACCGTCTTCATCGACGACGTTCAAATCCAGTTTTTGGAGTGGTTGATGGACGTGGGCGGCGGGTTCCTGGATGGTAAGAATTTGTACGCCACCTTCAATATGCTGCGGTCCAACGACCTGCTGTGGAATTACGTCATCCACAATTACATGCTGGGGCAGACCCCGCCGGATTTTGACCTACTGTATTGGAACAGCGACAACACCCGCGTCGCCAAGAAAGTGCATATGTATTTAATCCGAGAGTTTTTCTTGGGGAATAAATTGATCCAGCAAAACGCGCTCAAAGTCAAGGGCATCGGCGTGGATTTGGGGGTGATCACTGCGCCCACCTACACCGTCGCGGCCCGCGGCGACCACATCGTTCCCTGGACCGGTACCTTCTTGATGCGTGAGCTACTGGGCGGCCCGGTCCGCTTCATCCTGACCACCGGGGGCCACATTGCCGGGATCATCAACCACCCCGCCAAAAAACGCCGCGAATACTGGACCAACGCCGATCCCACCACCAGCCCCGAAACCTGGCTGACCGGCGCCGACCAACACGCTGGCAGCTGGTGGGTCGACTGGATCCCCTGGCTATCCAACCACTCCGGCGACCAAATCGATCCCCCCTCCATGGGCACCGCCGATTATCCCCCCATCACCGCCGCCCCCGGAACATATGTGTTGGAGGAATAAGGTAACAGGTTACTAGGTAATGGGTAACCAGGGAAATCCCAGTTACCTACCCCAAAGGAGTACCCCATGAGTGAAGATGATAAAAAACCAGAAGAAACCCCTATTGACCCCTTCGCTCAGATGTTTAAGTTTTACGACAACTTCCAGAAATCGTGGTCGAGTGTCATGAGCGAAACCGTCAGCAGCCAGAGTTTTGCTGAATCGATGGGGGCCCAACTCGAAAGCAGCCTCGACTCCATGACTTTGTTCCAACGTCAATTCGGCGACATCATGGAGCAGTACCTACAACAGATGAGCCTGCCGACCCGCAAAGAAGTCCTTAGCATCGCCAAACGACTGACCCAGCTCGAGATGGCGATGGATGATCTGAACGCGAAGATGGATGAACTGTTGGATGTAGTGAAGAGTGGTTAGGGGTTGGTGGGTAGTGGTTAGTCCTTTCACTATCCACTACCCACTTCCCACTATCCACTGTGCGGAGCACCCCGATGACTGAAACGCCCCCCCTTCCCTGGGATGATTTGTTCTACCAACTGGACGATACCTCCACGCTGACGGCCGAAGTCGCCCAGCGGACGTATCGCCGGTACAGCCAGAGCATGAAGGCCATCATCGATTCTTACGACGCCCAGATCAACCCCACGCCCCGCGAGACGATCTGGCGGCTCAACAAATGCAAGCTCTACTATTACACCCCTACCAAACCGCCCGAAGAGCGCTATCCGGTGCCCCTGCTGTTGGTGTATGCTCTGATCAACAAACCCTTTATCTTTGATTTGGTGCCGGGCCGTAGTTTTATTGAGTTTATGCTCGATCAGGGCTTCGAAATCTATCTCCTCGATTGGGGCGCGCCCGGCCCCGAAGATCAGGACACGACGTTTGATGACTACATTGTTGAGTATCTGACCAGGGCGGTGCGCAAAATGCGACGTCATTCGGGTTCGGATGAGATCAGCATGCTGGGCTACTGCATTGGGGCGACCCTGGCGGTGGTCTACGCCGCTTTGTACCCCGAGGCCCCCCTCCGCAATTTGATTTTGTTGACCGCCCCGATTGATTTCTCCAGTCAACCCGAAGGCTCGATGGCGATGTGGTTAGCCGAAGGCCGCGTGAATGTAGATAAATTGGTTGATACGGTGGGGAACGTCCCCGGCGAGTTGATCCGTTTTTGGGCCAAGTTGCTCAAACCGGTCGAGAATTTCATGGGGTCGTATGTTAACCTGATGAAGATGATCGACGATGAAGGCGCGGTTCGGGCCTGGCAGGTCATCAACCGCTGGGTCGAAGACGTCATCCCCTTCTCAGGGGAGGCCTTCCGCCAATTTGTCACCACCTATCTGCGCGGCAACAAGCTCATCAAGGGTGAGCACATCATTCGGGGTCAACCGGTTGACCTGGCCAACATCTCAGCCTCCCTGTTCAACATCGTCGCCCAATACGACCACTTGGTCTCCCAATCCCAATCCGAGACCGTCATGGAACTGGTCTCCAGCGCAGATAAGGAACTCAAAGTCATCCCCTCCACCCACGTCGGCATAATGATCAGCGGCCGGGCGCGCTACAAGCTCTGGCCCGAGGTTGTGGAGTGGCTGAGTGTGAGGTCGGAGTAAAGATCGAAGATAAATGCGTTTCACCTTTCGATACGCTTCAACAAACACTAGAAATCCAGCATCCTGAGTAGTGCGGCACAAGTTCCGAACGTATCGAAGGGTGCGGTCGCTACTCAGGATGAGACTTCGAAGACTACAAACCAACCATCAAACTATTCCACCGAGGCCCGCATGTCCAACCCCAAACACTACACCCCCTCCAAAACCGGCACCATCCAGGTCGAAGACGGTACCCGCCAAATCTACTGGGAATATTTCGGCGACGGCGAGAAAGAAGTCGTCGTTTTCCTCAACGGACTGGCAATGCTGACCAAATCCTGGTACCGCACCGTCCCCTTCCTGCACCCGGATTACGACATCTTGCTCTACGATTATTTTGGGCAGGGCCAATCCTCCCAAGAGGACGAACCCTATTACATCAACCGCCTGGCAGATTACTTGATCGAAGTGATGGACGAAGTCGGCGTCGACAAAATCCATCCGATTGGCGTATCGTATGGCGGGTTCATTGGCGCCGAGTTGGGCCGCCTGCACCAGGATCGGATGCACACTTTGACCCTATCGGGCATCCTGCTGACCCGCGAAACCCTTTTCCAGATGTACCATGATATCTCGCTGCGCTTCTACCACTCTACTGACGAGGTATTTGACATCTACACCCAATATTTGTACGAGAAAACATTTGGCGAGAATATCTCTCGCAAAATTTACGGCGAAGCCATGGAGCGCGGCCGCTTCAAATTCTACGACCGTTACAAAGACAAAAAACACTGCCTCATCCGCCTGACTGAGGCCCAAGACCCCTTCTTCGAGAACATCGATAACGACCCCGACGCCTACCGCCACGTCATGACCCCCACCCTGATCCTGACCGGCGAGCAAGACCGCGCCATCCCCCCCTGGCAGCAATCCAAGATGGCCGCTATCCTGCCAAACAGCCGCCAAATCATGGTTCCCGAATGCGGCCACATGACGTATATGGAGCGACCTGACTTTTTCTGGCCCCATTTGCGGGCGTTCTTGAAAGCAAAAACAGTGGAGTTTGAAGTGGAGAGTGGGCAGTGGGAGGTGGGAAGTAGATGACGAGCCAGAATGTGAAGAATTATCGCGATTTGTTGGTTTGGCAGAAAGGGATTGAATTGGTCAAAGAGATTTATGTGCTGACCAGAGCATTCCCAAAGCATGAGCTTTATGGGCTGACGAGTCAGTTGAGGAGATCGGCAGTTTCTGTACCATCGAATATTGCCGAAGGGCAAACTCGAAAATCGTCAAATGAATTCAAGCAGTTTTTATATATCGCTCAGTCATCTTTATCGGAAGTGGATACCCAAATTGTAATTGCTCAAGAGTTGGATTATCTGGAAAAAGAAGCTGGCACAAAGATAGAAGCAAAAATCCTTGAACTCAGGCGCATGATCTATGCCCTAATCAACAGCCTGCCCAAAAATAGTGGAAAGTGAGAAGTGGAAGGTGGGCGGTTACTTCCCACTTCCCACCTTCCACCTCCCACAAACCGGAGGTTTCAAATGTATATTGGCGATTATCTAGGACGACGAGAAATCTACTCTCCCGACAAATTGGCCATCATCGATGTGGGGAAAGAACCGGAATTACGACTGACCTATAAAGAATGGAACCAACGCGTTAACCGGCTGGCAAATTGGCTGCGGGATACGGCCGGGATCGGTTTTCAAGACCGGGTTGCCATCCTGGCGCGGGATGGAATTGAACATCTCGATTTATTTTACGCCTGCGGCAAGTTGGGCGCCATCCACACCGCGCTGAATTGGCGCTTACACTGGCGCGAAATCGTCGATTTGATGAAGGGCACCACCCCCACCGTCCTGATCTACTCCGATGATTTCAAAGACGCCGTCGAACAAATTGCTTCCCACTTCCCACCTACTCGCGCAGCATCCCCGACAGGGGGCACTACCCACTATTTACACATTGAGGGTGAGGGCATCTCCGAGAGCCAACACTACGAAACTGTGCTGCAAGCCTCTCCCGATACCCCGGTTACCAACGAGCGGGTCCACAAAGAAGATACGGCCTGCCTGCTCTTTACGGGTGGGACAACGGGTTTGCCCAAGGGTGCCCAGATCAGCCATCGCCAGGTTTGCTGGAACGTTCTCAATACGGTGATCCACGACCTGTCGCACGATGATATTTATTTGTGCGTCTTCCCCCTCTTCCATGCGGGTGGGTTGTTTGCCTATGTTTCATCACAAGTGGTATTTGGGAATACGACGATTTTGACTCGAGAATTTAATCCTCAGCAGGTTTTAGAGATCATCGAACGTGAGCAAGTCACGGTTTTCGCTGGGGTCCCTACGATGTATCAGATTATGACGCAGGCCCCCAACTGGGAGACCGCTGACATGAGCAGCCTGCGGTTCTGCACCAGCGGTGGTGCGCCCCTGCCCGTGCCCCTGGTCGAGAAGTATACGGCGGAAAAAAGCATCCGTTTCAAACAGGGCTTTGGGATGACCGAATTCGGCCCCGGTTTGTTTGCCCTGCCGCCCGAAGACGCCATCCGCAAGGCGGGGAGCATCGGACGGCCCAATTATTTCATCGACGTGCGCGTGGTGGACGAAAACAACACCCCCCTCGGCCCTAACCAACCCGGTGAGTTGATCCTGAAAGGCCCCTCCGGATTTTCGGGATACTGGAAAAACCCGGCAGCATCTTCTGCCGTTTTGGACGATGATGGTTGGTTCCACACCGGCGACATCGTGGAATACGATGACGAGTGGTACTTCTACGTCCGCGACCGCAAGAAAGATATGTTCATCTCTGGGGGTGAAAACGTCTATCCAGCTGAGATCGAAAACGTCCTCTATAAACATCCAGCCGTCCACATGTGCGCCGTCATCGGCCTCCCCCACAAAAAATGGGGCGAAGTTGGGATGGCCTGCGTCGTCCTCAAACCCGATACCTCCGCCACCGCTGATGAACTCAACGAACACATGCGGGACCATCTGGCTCGTTACAAAGTCCCCAAAAGCGTCGAGATTATGGAGGCCTTGCCACTCTCAGGCATGGGGAAGATTTTAAAGCGGGAGTTAAGAGAGAAATTTGTATAGATAATGTAGGGGCGGAGCATGCTCCACCCCTACTGCAATTTCATCAAGGAGCACACTATGACCGTAAAAATACTCAACCGCGGCGTTGCCGTGGTCGGCGCGGGGATGAGCAAGTTTGGGGCTTTTCCCGGATTTGCGACCCGCGACCTTTTCGTCCAGGCTTTTCAGGATATGCGGGCTTCGGTCGATAAAGGGTTCGATCCCAACGATATCGAGGCCCTCTATATCGGCAATTACAGCAGCGATCTGTTTGAAAACCAAGGACATACAGCTCCCATTATGGCTGATTGGGTTGGGTTAGCACCGCGCCCGGCTACTCGCGTCGAAGATGCCTGTGCCAGCAGCGGGGTCGCCCTACGCCAGGGGATCATTGCCATCGCTTCAGGACTGTATGACATTGTCCTGGTCGGCGGGATCGAAAAAATGTCCGATCTGCCGACTTCGGAAGTTACCGACACCCTGGCGACTGCCAGCGATATGCTCTACGAGGTCCCAGCCGGGTTCACTTTCCCCGGTTTCTATGCCGCGATGGCGACCGCTTATATGCACAAATACGGGGCCACGCCGGAAACCTTTATGCGGGTGGGGATGAAAAATCACGAGAATGGGGCGCTCAACGAGAAAGCCCAATTTGGGGTGACCATTCAAAAGGTCATGGCTGGCAAGATTGCTAAAGCGGAGGCCAGGGGCTACCCGGTCCCAACCTGGGGGAATGAAATTGAATTTTTGCAGGATAACCGTGCCAATCCGATCATTGCCTGGCCGATGCGGTTGTTCGACTGCTCCCCGATTTCCGATGGGGCCGCGACCCTGCTGTTGGTCAGCGAAGATTTGGCAACCCAATTTAGTGACAATCCCCTCTACATCATCGGTTCGGGTCAGGCCAGCGATGTCTCTCTCCACGACCGGACCACATTGACCGGCCTGAAAGCGGCCCAACTGGCAGCTCAAGAGGCCTACGGCATGGCCGGGGTAACCGCCGCCGATATCCAGGTGGCCGAAGTCCATGATTGCTTCACCATCGCCGAAGTCATCGCCTCCGAAGATTTAGGATTATTTGAACCGGGTGAAGGCTATCAGGCAGCTGAAGAGGGTGTCACATCCCGAATTGGGCCGAAACCGATCAATACATCGGGTGGTCTGAAATCGAAGGGCCATCCTGTTGGGGCCTCAGGTGTGGGTCAGGCTATTGAGATTTGGAAACAACTCCGCGGCCAGGCGGGTGAACGGCAAGTCTCGGGCGAGCCATCCCTGGGTTTGACGCATAACGTTGGGGGCACGGGACAGACTGCGGTAGTTCACGTCTACGAGCGGAGATAGGTGCAAATTATGTCAGAAAATTACTTTACGCAAGCAGAATTCAATCAATATCTAGGTGAACATAAACTGATGGGGGCGCACTGCCCGTCTTGTGATGTAACTTATCTGCCGCCGCGGGCGATGTGCCCGGTGTGTTTTGGGGATGCCATGGAATGGACGGAGGTCTCCGATTCAGGGGAACTGACGGCCTTTACAGTGATCCACATCGCCCCGACGGCCATGATCGCGGCTGGTTATGGACGGGATAATCCCTATGTTTCTGGAATTGTGCGACTGGAGAACGGTCTTTCCATCAGTGCCCAAATCCTGGGCCTGGACCCTGCTAAACCCGAGGAGATCAAAATTGGCACCCCTGTCAAAGCCGAATTCGTCGATCGCGGGGAGGGGGATGAGCAGGAAACTTTCCTGGCGTTTAGAGTGGTTGGATAGTTTGTTGGTTGGTTAGTTAGATAGTTGGCTACTAGCCAACGAACCAACTACTATGGAGGTTCCCATGCACCATTTCGATTGGATCAAACGCCATGCCGAACGGACGCCGGATAAGATTGCCCTGGTGGATGCGCATACGGGCCGGGAATTCACCTACGCTCAATTCAACGAACGGGCTAACCGGTTTGCCAGCTTCTTGAAAGATGAATTGGGGATCAATTCGGGAGAACGGGTGTCCATTTTGGCGGCCAATAGCTCAGATTATTACGAAATCCTGTTTGCCTGTGGAAAAATTGGGGCCATTCTTAACACCCTCAACTGGCGGCTGGCACCCCCGGAGTTGGAATATATCCTCACCGACTGTTTCCCGCGCGCGCTGATCTATGAACCGGATTTTGCCGCCGCGGTGGATGAACTGCGTCCAAAAGTTGGATGTGAATTTTATGTTGTCATGGGGAACTCGGCTCCCAAAGATGAGTGGACCTATGAGGGCGCGCTAAAATCTGGAGATCCAGCGGGGATAGCGCAACCTGTATTGAAATACACCGACACCTGGGCGATCCTGTACACCTCCGGGACCACCGGTCGCCCCAAGGGTGCTCAAGTCACCTTTGGGAATTTCTTCTACAACGCCGTCGGGATGGGACAGGCCATTCAACTCACCAGCGAGGATGTCAATCTAAATGTGCTGCCGACTTTCCATGCTGGCGGATTGGGTCTGTACGCCGGTCCGATCTTTCACGCCGGGGGTACGTTGATCGTCATGCGGGCCTTTACACCCGATGATTTCCTGCAGTTGATGGAAAAATGGCAGGTCACCGTCATTTTGCTGGTGCCCTCGATTTATCTGATGCTGGCTCAATTCCCAGATTTCGAGAAATATAACCTGTCGCCAGCCCGACATTGGGGCAGCGGCGGGTCGACCCTGCCGCCTTCCCTGGTGGAGCAATACGCCGAAAAAGGCATCATCATCCAACAGGGCTTTGGAATGACCGAGACCGGCCCAACAGTTTTCCTAATCGACAAGGAAAACGCCGTACGCAAAGCCGGATCGGTTGGCAAGCCCGTTTTGCACACCGATGTTTGCATCAGGGACGAGGCTGGCAATGTTTTAGGGCCAAATGAAGTCGGCGAACTCTGCATCCGGGGCGGCAACGTCACCACCGGCTATTGGAACCACCCCGAAGCCCTGGTGGACGGCTGGCTGCACTCCGGCGACGCGGCTAAGTTCGATGAGGAGGGTTACTACTACATCGTCGATCGCTGGAAGGATATGTTCATCTCCGGTGGTGAAAACGTCTACCCGGCCGAAGTGGAGAATGTGATCTACGAACATCCCGCGGTCGCCGAGGTGGCCGTCATCGGGGTACCGCATCCCAAATGGCAGGAGGTCGGCAAGGCGATTGTGGTTATCAAAGAGAATCATGAATTAACGGAAAGCGAGATCATCGCATTCTGCCAGGGTAAATTGGCCCGGTACAAAATCCCAAAATCCGCCGCGTTTGTGGATGTGCTGCCCCGTAACGCCGCGGGGAAAGTACTCAAACGGGAGTTGCGAGAGCAGTTTGCGGAATAAAAGCGATCACCACAAAGGCTCAAAGACACGAAGTTTCACAAAGAAATCTTAGTGTTACTTACTTTGTGTCTTAGTGACTTGGTGGTGAATTACCATGTGGAATCGTCATGAACGCATTTGATGCTATCACCCACCGTCACGGAGTTTTCAACTTCAAACCTGATCCTGTTGACCGGGCGTTGATCGAGCAGGTTTTGATCGCCGCTACCGCGGCGCCCAGCCCGGCCAATACCCAACCGTGGGCCTTCGTGGTTGTGGACGACCCCAAGCTAGCCCGCAAAGTGGCTGAATATCTGGTTGGAAACCAGGAAGATTTCGTTTTCCGGCAAATGCTGGAAACCCCGGAATCCTTTATCAAACATCTCCTGAAATTATACGACGCGTTTTATTACGCGCCTTGTTTCATCATTTTGTGCCGGGATCAACGTACCGAGTTGGCCGAAACCGATTTTAGCGAGGTGCTGCGCGATTGGGATTTATGCAGCCTCGGGGCTTCGATGGCCAACCTGATGACAGCCGCCACCGAGTTGGGTCTGGGTACCCGCTGGTTTGGCAATCCCATGCTCGATCCCTGGCCCTGGCATGATTTGCTGAACATCCCTTCATCGCTGGAAGTTGTCGCTGTGACCCCGCTTGGATATCACACCGAAGAACCCAAAGACCGCCCCATTCAACCCCTCACTGCCCAAACCGAGTTCCGGCGCGGCGATAAGTACAAGTTGGCGGCGTTGCTGCAGGGGAAATTGGCGTTGGAGGATGTGGTTCATTTCAATGAAATCAGTGGGTAGTGGGAAGTGGGTGGTGGAGAGTAATTAAG
This sequence comes from uncultured Anaerolineales bacterium, assembly GCA_964453155.1. GTDB lineage: Bacteria > Chloroflexota > Anaerolineae > Anaerolineales > UBA11858 > CAYVQU01. The sequence continues at coordinate 23,943 of CAYVQU010000070.1, forward strand.
GCAAGTATCCTGAGCGGAAGCCGGTGTTTTTCCGGCTGAAGTCGAAGGAGGCATTCAGGAGAAAAAATGCAAATCGGCCAAACCGCTGAATATCGCAAGACCTTCACCCAAGACGATTTCGATCGCTTCGCCCGGATTTCTGGCGATGACAACCCCATCCATGTCGATCCTGAATTTTCGGTGCGCACGAAGTTTGGCAAAACGGTGGCGCATGGGATGCTGCTATACAGCACGATCGGACGTTGCCTGGGATCAATTCTGCCGGGAGCAGGGATGGTGCAGATTTCGCAAGAATTGATGTTCCCCAACCCAACCTTTGTCGGGCAAGAGATCACAGTCCATTTAGAAGTTGCCGATCTTCCCACTCCAAATACGGCCGAGATTTCTACTAATATCGCTCAACCGGATGGCAAGATGGGCTGCATTGGTAAGACCCTGGTTTGTGTTTCGGGCGCGAAAATTGACTTTGATGCGTTCTCTTTCGAAGGTCTCCATTACGAAAGTGAAGCCTCCGAACATCGCGGTCTGAGAGTCGGTCAAAAGGTTCTCAAAACCCGTATTTTTTCACCGGATGATTTAGCGAAATTCATTGATCTGGTAGTAGAAACGAACCCTATTTTCACGGATCGTGCGTACGCCCAATCACAGGGCTTGCGCGACGTTCTCTTGCCCGGTGGACTATTGGGTGGCCTGGTTTCTGACCTGTTAGGGACTGAACTCCCCGGCCGTGGGACCAACTGGCTCAAGCAAAAATATCACTTCTTAAATCCAGCCCATCCTAATGATGAGATCACTGCCGAAGTTGAAATCATCCGTCTGCGCCCGGAGAAAGATTTGGTCAACTTACGCTCAACGCTGATCAACCAGATTAGGGACGTTGTTGTCGAGGGCGAATCGCTGGTGTGGGTAAGTGATTTGGAATAGTGGGTAGTTGTGATACATCAAAACATCGTTCCGGATTTATAAAGTAAACCATCAACAGATCGT
>CAYVQU010000071.1:0-24875 GCA_964453155.1 uncultured Anaerolineales bacterium
TTTACGAAAACCCTTGTCAACCTTTTCTCCCCCTAACTTCCGGGAATTGCTGAAGTATTTATACCGATCCAACCATTCCCGCATTCTTAATATTGGTCTTGTCCATTGGCGCGGCATATGGTCTTAGTCGAACCCGTTATTATCTTTGGGCCGGAGTTTTGGCTTTATTCGCGCTATCCACCTCGATTTGGGTGATCATTATTGTTAGTAAAGAATATTCACCTTTTGATGTATTGGGACCAGCAATGTGGTTACTGCCCTCGGTTCTGTTAGGTGGATTGCTGTTCCCGTGGTGGGGTGGGTTACTTTGGTCGATTATCAATATTATTCCCGTATTTGTCATCCCCAACTTTGTTCCTGGACTGGATGGTTCCAGTCTGACCACTGTATATTCCATGATGATTGTGTTCACCGGGTTGATTTTGATACTAAATCGAAACCGAGATTTGCAGGAACAAGAACGTCGGAACGAATTACTATCAGCCAACCGTGAATTAGAAGAACTCAGTCAGAGTCTGGAAGATCGGGTAGCCGCTGCCACGCAAGAATTGGAATTGGCTGCTGAAGTCGGACAAAGACTTTCTTTGGTGCAAGATCCCGACACCATGCTGACTGAGGCCGTAAACCTTATCCGTGATCGGTTTGATTTATATTACACCCAAATATATCTTACTGACGCTACCGGTACCTCATTGGTACTCCGGGCTGGGACTGGTAATGCCGGGCAAACCCTTTTAGGGCGCGGGCATAGATTGCCAATTGATCTGGGGTCTCTGAATGGGACTGCAGTCGTTGAGCGCCGCGTTGTAATCGTGGAGAATACTGAAACCAGCACAATTCACCGGCCCAACCCCCTTCTGCCTGAGACCCGCTCAGAAATGGTTGTCCCGCTGATTGCCGGGGAACGGGTGTTAGGTGTGCTCGATATGCAGAGTAGTCTAGCTGGAGCCCTTAGCTCTGAAAATCAGGCCGCCTTCGAAGCCTTGGCAGGGCAGTTGGCGATTTCTCTTCTGAATACTGAATTATTTGTTGAAGCTGAACGTTCCCGCCAAGATGTTGAACAACAAGCCCAGCGTTTGACTCGGGATGGTTGGAATGAATTTCTCAATGCAGTCGATATTCTAGATCGAATCGCATTTACCTACGATCAGGGTGAAATCCATGAAATCTTGGAACCTTTATCGGGTAGCTTAGACGGAAGTGCCCTGGTTTCACCTATCCAAGTAACTGGTGAAGCAATTGGTTCTTTCGAACTAAATCGCGATACGAATTGGACAGAGGACGACCACTTAATGGTCAATGCTATTGCCACCCAGGTAGGCCAGCAAATTGAAAATCTACGGTTACTGGGTCAAGCTGAGCGGTTCCAAGCCGAAGCTCAAGACGCCCTGCGACGGTTAACCCGTGAAGGTTGGGATGAGTATCAAGATGAAGCGGGAATCACTGATCTTGGTTTTGCTTATAGGGAAAATGAAGTCCAGGAGATTGTCGCGGCAGAATACAGCCTAGAGGCTGGTTACACTTATGAAATTCAAATCCAAAATGAACCTATTGGTGAATTTCAAATAGAAGGTCTCACTTCCATGTCGGAAGAAGATACGGAACTTTTAGCCTCCGTTACTGATCAACTCAGTTCCCACCTGGAGAACTTGCGGCTTTCTCAGCAAACCGAACAAGCTCTAGCCGCCACGGAAGAACAGGCTGAACGTCTGGCCGCGCTGAACGAGCTCTCCGAGCAATTGGCCCAAGCTCAAACTTTAGAAGATATCTACAAAGTTAGCACGCCTCTGCTAAATGGCATTATCCCAGCTGATCGGACCAGTATGACCCGTTTTGCAACCGAAGACATGCTAGAGGTCTTCGCTCTGCAAGGTGAAGCTGGGGCCATTCCAACTGGTGCCCAATTACCCGTGGAAGGGACCACTGTCGGCGAGACGGTTACCAGCCGCCAACCCATTATCGTAAACGATTTGACCCAAAGCAAATACAGAGAAGCGGCTCGATTGGCAGAGCAAGGGTTGCGATCCTCATTGGCTGTCCCCATGATCGTTGGGGGGCAACCGATTGGTACCCTAAACTTTGGAAGTGGTGCGGTGAATGCTTTTACTGATCGGGAGCGTGACCTGGCAGTCCAGGCTGCTTCATTGATGACCTCCACCATTGAAAATCGCGGCCTGCTCGAAGAGACCCAACTCCGGGCTCAACGCGAGCAAGCCCTGCGCCAAATCACCGCGGCCGTCCGGGCTTCAACCGACCCAGCTACAATCCTCCGCACCGCAGTGCGAGAGTTAGGTTCTGTCATGGGCCGTCGGGCTGCGATCCGTATGGCTACTGAAGATCAATCCGAAAATGATAGTAATGAATAAAAACAACCACTCATCAGAAAATACTGATGGAGGTAAATATGGCGAATGAAAAAACGACATCAAGAGAACAGCAACGTTTAGCCTTATTGGTGGAACGCTCGCCGTTGGCCGTAATCGAGTGGAACACCGCGTTCGAGGTTGTCTCCTGGAATCCAGCGGCTGAAACCATTTTTGGGTTTAGTTCGGAAGAGGCCTTGGGCCGCCACGCGGCAGGTTTGATTGTTCCAGCCGAAGTCAAAGAAATTGTTGACCAGGTTTGGGCTGACTTGTTGAAACAAACCGGTGGCACTCGCAGCACCAACGACAATATCACCAAAGATGGGCGCACCATCACCTGTGATTGGCATAACACGCCCTTGGTGGATGCCGATGGCAATGTGCTGGGGGTGGCATCGATGGTGGATGATATCACTGAGCAAAAACACGCTGAACAACGCTTGAGTGACAGCGAAACTCGTTTCCGGTCCCTATTTGATGACTCAACCGATGCCTACTTGATTATCGATGAGGGGCGCTTTGTCGATTGTAATCAGGCTACTGTAACAATGCTTCGGGCCAGTGACAAGCAAGAGGTCCTCGATACCCATCCGTCTGAACTATCTCCTGAATTTCAACCAGATGGAAAACCTTCGAACTCAAAAGCCGATGAGATGATGCAGACTGCTCTAGAGCAGGGCAGTAACCGTTTCGAATGGATGCATCGTCGAGTGGATGGCACCGACTTTCCCGTCGAAGTTTTACTCACCCCGATATCTGTTGGGGGTAAAACTGTTATCCATGCGGTCTGGCGCGATATCACTGATCGTAAAAAAGACGAAGAAATTATTCGGTCTTCTCAGCAGCGACTATCGATGTTGGTGGATCAATCCCCATTAGCTGTGATTGAATGGAATCTGGATTTTGAAGTTGTCTCTTGGAACCCTGCCGCGGAACAGATTTTTGGGTATACCCCCGAAGAAGCTGACGGTCGTCACGCCGCGGGTTTAATTGTCCCTGAAGAAGTTCGTCCAATTGTGGATCAAGTTTGGGCTGATCTACTCCAACAAACCGGCGGCACCCGCAGCACCAATGACAATATCACCAAAGATGGGCGAGCAATTACCTGTGAATGGTACAACACGCCCTTGGTCGATGATGATGGTAAGGTCATCGGTGTAGCCTCCACAGTGGAAGATATTACCGAATCCAAACTTGCTCAAGAGACCATTCAGGCCTCCCAGCAGCGGTTGTCAATGTTGGTAGAGCAATCTCCATTGGCTGTGATTGAGTGGAATACGGATTTTGAGGTTACTTCATGGAATCCGGCGGCCGAGCAAATATTTGGTTACACAGCCGAAGAGGCCAACGGTCGCCATGCGGCGGGTTTAATTGTGCCCGCAGCCATCAAAGAAATTGTTGATCAGGTTTGGTCTGATTTGCTTCAGCAAACCGGCGGTACCCGCAGTACCAATGAAAATGTCACCAAAATTGGTGATGCCATCACTTGTGAGTGGTACAACACCCCTCTGGTTGACCCAGAGGGTGAGGTTTTGGGGGTTTCATCACTGGTTCAAGATATTACGGAAAGGGTAAAAGCTGAACAAACACTTCAGGATAACGAGGCTCGTTACCGTAGTCTGTATGAATATTCTTCAGACGGCTTTTTGCTCATGGAAGGCAATCAATTTGTAGATTGTAATCCGATGGCAATCAAAATGTTGGGCGCTGAGGTAAAGGAAGATGTCCTCGCTTTGCAGCCCTTCGAAATTTCCCCCGAATATCAGCCGAACGGCGTTTTATCTTCCGAACAGCAGGAGATCAATTTGCAACAGGTCGCTCAACGCGGATTTGCCCAATTCGAATGGGCCCATGTTGATGTTGATGGTAACCAATTCTTGGTAGAAGTGACATTAACCCCATTCAGCCTTGGTGAAAAACAATTTGTTTCAGTCTCTTGGCGGGATATTGCTGAGCGTAAACGTTTGGAAGCAGAAATCCAAGCCGCATTTGAACGCCGAGGTTATCAGGTGCAAGTTGGTAATGAAATTGCCCAGGAAATTTCCCAGGCAGCCGAATTAGGTGATCTGTTTGACCGAGTTGTGACCACCACGAAAGATCAGTTAGATTATTACCATACGCAACTGCTGCGATATGATCCCGGCCAGGACGCGGTTGTATTACTCACCGGGTATGGTGAAATCGGCCAGCAAATGTTTGCAGACGGTCACCAAATGCCGATGGGTGCCGGTTTGATTGGTACCGCGGCTGCCACTGGCGAAACTCTCATGCGCCCAGATTTAGCTGAAGACCCCGACTGGCAGCCTAACCCCTTACTCCCCGAAACCCGGGGTGAGATTGCGGTCCCGATCAAATTGGGCGCTGAGATTCTCGGTGTGCTGGATGTCCAGAGTGACACAGCCGGTGCATTAACTGACGACGACCGCCTGCTGCTTGAAGGTCTGTGTGGCCAGATCGCGATTGCCATGGATCAAACCCGCCTGCGCCAGGAGATGGATGAACGCCTCCAGGAGCTCAATACCCTGTATCGCACGATGAGCCGTGAAGGTTGGGAGCAATATCGGGCCACAACAGAATTGCCCAGTGGTTTCGTTTATGACCAAACTGGGGTTCGCCCGTTGGATGATACTGGCTTGGCCGCCGATTTGTTCACCAATATTCCCATGGTTTTACCCGGTGGGGATACCCTGGGTGAAATTGCCCTCTCAGATGATCCCGAGCAGCCCCTCTCGGTTGAAGATCGAGTCTTCTTGGAGCAAGTCTCTGAGCAGGTTGCCCTGGCCCTTGAGAGTGCCCGCCTGTTTGAACAAACTCAATCTGCACTCAGTGATGTCCAGTTGAGTGAGGAGCGGGTCCGTACCATCATCGAAAATGCGCCGGAAGCCATTGGTGTTCTTGATATGGAAACCGGATTGTTTACAGACCCCAATCAAAACGCACTGAACCTATATGGCTTGACAGAAGAAGAATTTACTAAAATTGGACCTATCGATGTCAGCCCTGAAACTCAGCCCGATGGCCGCCCTTCAGCAGATGCTGCCCTTGAATACATTGGTGCCGCCCTCCAAGGTGAAACCCCAGTATTTGAATGGATCCATACCAACTCTGCCAACGAGGAAGTAGAGTGTGAAATCCGTCTGGTTCGCATCCCTGATCCCAACCGTCAGCTTTTGCGTATGAGTATCCTAGATATTCGCGAACGTAAAGCGGCAGAGGAAGCCGTCCGAGAAGCGCAGGAACGCTTTGAGATTGCGGTCGCTGGATCAAACGACGGCATTTGGGACTGGGATATCCCAACCAATGAAGTTTTCTATTCAACCCGTTTGAAAGAGATGGTTGGCTATACAGATGCAGAATTTGGCAACGATTTCTCTGAGTTTGAAGAAAAACTTCATCCCGAAGATCATGGTCAAACCATGCAGGCCGTTAGTGACTATCTTGAAGGTAAGATACCAAATTACGAAGTTGAGTTTCGCTTTCGCCATAAAGATGGTTCCTATCGCTGGATCTTGGCAAGAGGTACAGCCATTAGAAATGAAGACGGGGCACCGGTCCGGATGGCTGGCTCCCATACGGATATTACTGAGCGCCGTTTGCAAGAGGAAGCCAACGCCCAACGAGCTGCTGAGTTAGCTACGGTTGCCGAGGTTGGTACAACGGTTTCAGGAATTATGGATCCCAGTGAAATGCTGCAAACTGTAGTTGATCTTTCTAAGGACCGGTTTGAGTTGTACCACGCCCATATCTATATGATGGATGAAACTGGAACCAATCTGCAATTGGTGGCCGGAGCTGGTGAAGTTGGGCAACAGATGGTTGCCCAGGGCTGGCATATTGCCCTCGATGCAGAACAATCTCTGGTTGCCCAGGCCGCGCGCGATCACCAGGGTGTGGTCGTCAACGATGTTCAGGAAACTCCCGGGTTCCTGGCCAACCCCTTACTGCCCGATACTCGGGCTGAGATGGCTGTTCCCCTGATCGTGGCTGACCAGGTTTTGGGCGTCCTCGACATTCAATCCGACACTGTCGGGGCCTTCACAGACGAAGATGTTAGCATCCAAACCACCCTGGCCTCTCAAATTGCGGTGGCCCTCCAAAATGCTCGCACTTACGCCAGCACGCAAAAACAGGCTGAACACGAAGCCCTCATCAACATCATCAGCCAGCGCATTCAGAGTACGACCAGCGTGGAAAATGCCCTTCAAGTGGCTATCCGCGAGATCGGCCGGGCCTTGGGTGCCAAACGAACCAGTGTAAAATTGGATGTTTCTCAGAAGTAATCTTTGGCTGCTGAATTGGATTGTTTAATGAATTACCCGGATGAATTGCGATGAATCCATTTGTCATTACTGTTTGTCATCAAAAAGGTGGGGTTGCTAAAACCACGTCCGTATCATCATTGGGCGCGCTGTTAGCCGCGACCGGGCACAAAGTGCTCCTGGTTGATCTCGATTCATCTGGGAATTTGACGAATGGATTCGGATTAAACCCCTCACAGTTGAAGAAATCTACTGCCGATATCCTGCTGGGTAACGACACCTTGGGGATGGTAGTTCATCCAGTTGGTATTCCCGGCTTAGAAATTGTGCCATCCAATGTTGACTTGTTGATGGCTACCAAATTTCTAAAACTCCGCCCGAATTACGAGTGGCTTTTACGCGCAAGTTTCGATGTGGGTGTTGGTAGCTATGATTATGTGATCATTGATTGCCCCCCCTCATTGGGACCTTTAACAATTAGTGCTCTCGTAGCTTCAGAATTGGCGATCATACCTACCCAATGTGAATATTTCTCATTACAAGCGCTAAACAGTGTGTTCAAAACTATCCAGCGCGTTCGAGAAAAATTCAATTCGAAATTGGGGTATCGCTTGTTGATAACCATGTTTGACCGGCGTGGTAATTTGCATTCACAAATCTTAGAAAAAATTGAAGCCCACTATGGACAGGCCATTTTTGATACCAAAATTGGATTTGATAGCCAGTTACAGTATAGTCAGGCCGTTGGCGTTCCAATTACCGAATATGCCCCTAAAACCCGGGCTGCGGTTCAATACCAAGCTTTAGTTAGCGAGATAATAACCTATGTCGAATCACGAAAAATTTCCTAATCGTCTCGATAAGTTGTTTTCTGAATCCGAATTGCCGGATCCAGAACCTACGGCCGATGCGCATCTCAGTGAGACGCCGCCGCCCTCCAGGGATGATGATATCTCTGTTTCGGAGGCACCGATCCCCCAGCCCGAGATAGATCGTAAATCTCGGTTAGGCTGGGAAGATTATCTGAATGCTATCGATCGTGATGACAGAATTGGTTTCAGCTACGATGGTGACGAAATTCGCCCGTTGGCAGCCCAATCCTTACCTGATAAAGAGACCGAGTCCGTCGAAGTTCCATTGCAAATTGGATCCGAGTTATTAGGCGCCCTCGAGTTAGAAGGTTCCGACGACTGGGATTCTGAAGAAGTGGAATTAATTTCAACCATTGCGCAGCAAGTTTCGCAACATGTTGAAAACTTGCGTTTGCTTGAGCAAGCAGAACAGTATCGCAACGAGGCTGAAGAGGCGACTCGTCAGCTTACCCGTGAGGGTTGGGAAGATTATCTCCAAAACAGTGAATCGCATGTGAGTGGGTTTGTTTATGATGCGAATCGGGTGAAACCCATAACCGAATCTCATCTGAAGGCCGAAACAACCCCTACCACGGTTTCTCATGACCTTATCGTCCGAGACACTTCGATTGGCCAGTTAACAGTGACGGCCGCGCAGCGAGATCCCGAAACCGTTACAAACCTGCTCGATACGATTACCGATCGATTAAGCACGCAAATCGAAAGTTTACGCTTATTAGAAGAAACCGAACGCAGTCGTCAGCAGCTCGATAAACGGGCCGCCGAGTTAGAGACTGTGGCACAGGTGAGTACGGCCGCTGCGACCATCCTCGATCCCGAAGCATTATTGCAATCTGTAGTGGATCTTACCCGTTACAGCTTCAGTCTATATCACTCATCGGTTTACTTGTTGGATGATACCGATGGGGAACTAACTCTGACAGCAGCTTCGGGCAAAATTGGTCAAAAAATGTTGGAATCCCGCCATATCATCCCATTGAATGCTAAATCGGTGGTGGCTAAAGCAGCCCGTACGCGGGAGGTTGTTATCGTATCAGACACGGAAACTGATCCCGATTATCTACCTCATCCTAATTTGCCGGACGCGCGTAGTGAAATGGCCGTTCCAATGATCGTTGCTGACCAATTGATTGGGGTTGTCGATGTGGAAGCAATTGAACCGAACCGTTTTAGCGTTGAAGATCAACAAACCTATATCACCTTGGCCTCTCAAACAGCGGTTGCATTGCGAAACGCCCAACTCTACGCCGAACAGATGGCAACTGTCGCCCGTTTGCAAGAATTGGATAACATGAAATCGGCTTTCTTGGCGAATATGAGCCACGAACTCCGGACTCCGCTCAACTCCATTTTGGGATTTACCCAAGTGATGTTGGAAGGTTTGGATGGTCCGTTGACCGAATACATGGAAGAAGATCTGGGTTTAATCGAGAAGAACGGCAAGCACCTGCTCAACCTGATCAACGATGTTTTGGATATGGCCCGAATCGAGGCCGGCCGAGTGTCATTCTACATCGAATCGGTAAATCTCCCCGATCTGTTGGATGACGTTCTCAAAACCAATAGCCCGATGGCACGTGAAAAATCACTCGATCTCGAGATGATCAGTACTCTGGCCGATAACCAAGTCATCATGGCAGATTCGGTCCGCCTGCGCCAGGTTTTGATCAATGTGGTTGGTAACTCGCTGAAGTTTACGCATGAAGGCGGTATTAAGGTCTATGCCGATTATCTTGATGATGACAAAATTCAGGTTCGCATCAAGGATTCTGGGATCGGGGTACCGCCCGATAAGTTGGAGGCAATTTTCGAGGCTTTCAGCCAGGTGGATACATCCACTACCCGCAAGGTGGGTGGTACCGGGCTGGGGCTCCCCATCAGCCGCCGTTTGGTCGAAATGCATGGCGGCCGGATGTGGGCCGAAAGTTCGGGTATCGAGGGTGAAGGTACCACCACTTTCTTAGAACTCCCCATCAGTGGCCCCGAGGATCATAAAGAGGAAGTTGAACTCTAAACCATGGCGAATCCCGAATATCTGCGCTGTGTTGAGTGTAATCATCAACAAAAATATAAACCGTTTACTCTCACAATTTGTGAAAAATGTGAATCTGAATGGGTGGTTGCCCATTACGATTATGTGAGTCTCAAACGAGCATTGTTGCGCGGTTTACCGGGGCGCGCTTTCAACATCTGGCGCTACCACGAGGTATTGCCCGTAGCCCCACCCTCCGGACATAGATATGACGCGGTTGGCGGCACGCCGCTGCGCCGCTCTAGTCGTTATGGTGAGTCACTCGGGTTGTCCCAGTTATTCATCAAAGACGAACGCTATGGCCCCACTAGCACATTTAAAGATCGACAGGCCAAAATAGCGGTTACCGCGCTACTGGCTGAAGGCATCAGCGAAGTTGTCATTGCCTCTTCAGGAAATGCCGCAGTAGCCTATGCTGCTGCCTGCGCCCAGGCCGATATTAAGCTATGGGTCTTTATGACCAGCACTGTACCGGCCGAAAAATTACGGGAAACCGCGTTGTATGGGGCTGAAGTAATAAAAGTATCAGGAACTTTCGACGAAACTCGCGAAATTGCGGCTGAATTTGCCGCTCAGCGCGGGTTGATGTTGGATCGGGGAGTGACGAACCTGGCTGCTCGGGATGCCATGAAAACCATCGCTTACGAAATTGTTGAACAACTTGGTTGGCGGGCACCGGATTGGTATGTTCAGGCGGTAAGTGCGGGTTTGGGCCCATTTGGCGTGTATCAGGGTTTTGAAGAGCTGTACGAAATGGGCCTGATTGATCGGATTCCGTCATTAGCAGTGATTCAACCCGAAGGATGTGCCCCGATGGTGCAAGCCTTCCGTTTAGGGGAAAATGTAGCTGAACCGGTCGTACCGAGTACGCGTATTTCTATTTTAGCCACGGGCGATCCGGGTAAAGTATATTCTTATTTATCTCAGCATATCAAAAATTATGGGGGGATTATGGAAAGTGTAGCAGATGACCAAGCGTTTACTGTCATCCAAACCTTAGCCAAAACTGATGGGTTGACTGTAGAACCGGCCACAGCCGTGGCATTTGCCGGGTTAGAAAAATTAGTTTCCCAAAATGTAATCGCTCCCGATAGCACTGTGGTCGTTAACTGTACTGGCCACGCCTTTCCTCTGGAAAAGTACGGTCTTGAAGAATTAACGAAGGGAGATATTGAATTAGGCGATGTCCCCTCGGCAAGTTTGACCGAAGGTCTGCAAGCCGCATTAAATACCCTCGATGAGAAAACAACCACTGTTTTGGTGGTGGATGATAACCTGGACGCAGTCCGATTAATCCGGCGGTTGCTGGAGATGAAGAAAAAATACCGGGTATATGATGCTAATAATGGTCGGGATGGGTTAGAATTAGCCCGCCGCCACCTACCCGATTTAATCATTCTTGATTTGATGATGCCCGAAATTGATGGGTTTGGTGTGCTTGAAAAACTAAAAGATGATCCCCGCACGCAGCATATTCCGGTTATCGTGGTCAGCGCTAAAGATATCAGCGGAGATGAATGGCAGCGTTTACGCGGTCATATAGAAGGAATTTATCAAAAAGGCTCATTGCCACCCAGAGATTTTGTCAATCAGGTGGTGGAAGTGATTGAACAGAAGACGATGGCAAAGGGAGAAGCATGATGGCTTTTAACATTTTATACATTGAAGATAACGAAGATAATTTGCGCCTGGTGCGCCGCGCCTTAGAAGCGCGCAGTTACGTGGTTCACGATGCAATGAATGGCTTAGATGGCCTTGACCGGGCTAAATCCTTACAACCGGATCTGATTTTGCTCGATATCAACCTACCCGACATTGATGGTTACGAGGTTGCTCAAAGGTTACGCACCAGTGACGAAGAATTTCTGCAGGTGATCCCAATTATTGCGATCACAGCAAACGCCCTTAAAGGGGATGCTGAGAAAGCTTTGTCAGCTGGTTGTGATGTTTATATGGCAAAACCCATCAACGTTCGCGAATTATGGGCGCGGGTCGAAGCATTTTTACCCGAAAATGGATCGTAAATTAATTCTCAATATTGAAAGAAAAAAACCTGAGTGTGTTGCACACTCAGGTTTTTTTGTAATTGAAAACCAAAAGAAACTAGGTTTTGAGAATGGTCTCATCCTCATGGGATTCCTCGCCGTTGAGGACCTCATCCAAATTGAGCGGCGGTAATTCGTCAATAGAAGTCAGTCCAAAATATCCCAAAAATTCGGGGGTGGTGCTGTACAAAATTGGGCGGCCAGGCCCCTCAGCCCGTCCAACTTCTTGAATCAACCCTTTACTAAGCAAAGTTTTCATCACCCCGTCGCTGTTTACCCCTCGAATCGAGTCAATTTGAGGCCGGGTAACTGGCTGTTGGTAAGCCACAATGGCCATCGTTTCCAACGCAGCGCGGCTAACCCGACTGGTCGCTTCTAAGCCTAAAAAAAACTCGACCTGGGGGGCTAATTCTGGTGCTGAGACCAGTTGAATCCGGCCGCGATGCCGTTGCAGGCGGAGGCCACGTTGGGAAAATTCTGCTTCGAGCACGGGGAGTTCTTTCTCGATTTTCCGATTAGTAACTCCCAGTGCCGTCGCAAGCTGAGACACTGTCACTGCTCCAGGGGCGACAAAGAGCAGCGCCTCGATTTGGGCGCTCAGGCCCAAGCCGGTATTCGGCATAGATGGTGGTAGGGTGGTCATGCTATAATCTGGGATTGATATTCAGGATAAGAAAATATTTACTTACTAGAAAAATTCAAGATGCGATTATACCATTCAACTTTCTTTCTCGGATTGATGGTTCTCCTCCTGGCTGCGTGTGCAGTTGCTCCCGAAGTTACCCCCGCTTTCGTCGCAGCCCAAATTCAAGTCGATGGTCAAATTTATCAGGTGGAAGTTGTACCTGGTAGTACGGTCCAAGAGGCTATTCAATCTTTAGAAATTTCCATGGGGGCTTTAGATCGAGTTGAGCCGCCCTCCTACACGGTGCTAACTGCCGGTACCGAAATTAAAATTACCCGGGTCTGGGAGGAATTTGAAGTTGAACAGGTTGTCATACCCTATGAGCAGCAACTTCAACCCAGTGAGTTTTTGACCTCGGGAGAGCAACAGCCCCTCCAATTAGGAGAAAATGGCCTTCAGGAAATAACTTATCGCCGGCTCGTAGAGGATGGGGTTGAAATATCCAAAAATCCAATAAAAACCGTGATCGTTAAAGAACCGGTTGCACAGATCATGTTGGTCGGGGTGCAAACCTCATATTCTCCATTGAACATTCCGGGCCGGTTGATATATCTCTCAGAAGGGAATGCCTGGATGTTGGAGGGCACGACGGCTAATCGGATCCCGGTAGTGAGTACGGGGGATTTAGATGGGCGGGTTTTCAGGCTTTCAGAAGATGGAACCTGGTTATTATTTACCCGCCGAGATGAAGACGAAGATATCATCAATACTTTGTGGGCGACCGAAATCGGTAACCCTGAAATGGTAATCGACCTGAAAGTTGAAAATGTGATCCATTTCGCCGATTGGGTTCCTGGCTCATTATCTCGGGTGGTGTATTCGACTGTTGAAGCCCGTCAGGCCGCACCCGGATGGCAGGCCAATAACAACTTAATTTATCGGGATTTTAGTTTAAGCGGCTGGGTTTCGAACCAAGAATACGCCATCGGAACGAATTCAGGCGGGGTCTATGGCTGGTGGGGGGTTGATTACATTTACGCTCCGAATGATGCCCGCCTGGGATATGTCGGCCCAGATCAAGTCGGTATTTATGATGATCGCCTTGAAGAAAATCAACGATCCCAAATATTGGAAATTACACCCTTACAAACCCGTGGAAATTGGGCCTGGGTTCCGGGTGCCCAATGGAGCCCAGATGGTTTGGTAATTTATACCGTAAACCATGCTCCGCCCCCCGGTTCGGTTTCTCCTGAAGAATCCCCCAATTTCGATCTGACCGCAATTCCCTTGGTTAGTGGGGAGCCGATTCCCTTAGTTTCTCTTGTGGGGATGTTTGCCTATCCATTACCCTCGCCCATTCAAATTCACGCCTCTGGGGAGACTGGCTATCAAGTAGCCTATTTGCAGGCTATTTTCCCCACCCAAAGCGATACTAGTCGCTACCGTTTGCGGGTGATGGATCGCGATGGCTCTAATCAGCGTGAATTATTTCCTCCCGCGGAGGCACCGGGGATTGAACCACTTAATGATTGGGGTGTCTGGTCACCGGCGGAACTGGAAAGCACGGGGCACCACGTCCTGGCGATCCTATACCAGGGAAATATCTGGCTGATTGATACCCACTCAGGCGAATCCTGGCAAATCACCGGTGATGGCAGCATTAATCGTATGGATTGGCAATGATATTGTCTCTTGTCGATTAGGGCCGGGTACACTAAAATGTAGGCCGTTTTTTCAGCATGAGGGCTGGGATCACTTCCCAGCCCTTTATTATGGATTTACTACTAAAATCTGCCTAGCAGAATTTGGAAAAGGAAGTTACGATGCGTATTTTGATCACTGGAGCAGCCGGATTTCTTGGATCTCATCTTTGTGACCGTTTATTGAAGGAAGGTCATGAAGTAATTGGGATGGATAATTTTATTACCGGAAACCCCCAAAATCTGGCCCACCTGTCTGGCCAAGAAGGGTTTTCTTTCATCCGGCACGATGTTTCGAATTTTATATTTGTGCCAGGCAAGTTGGATGCCATCATGCATTTTGCCTCCCCAGCCAGTCCCAACCCCTGGTCGCCATTTGGGTATGTCAATTTGCCCATACAAACGATGAAAGCTGGTGCACTTGGAACCCATAATACTTTGGGGCTGGCCAAACAGTTCAACGCCCGTTTTTTGCTGGCCTCCACCAGCGAGATTTACGGTGATCCCCTTGAACATCCTCAAACTGAAGGCTACTGGGGCCATGTCGATCCGATCGGGCCCCGCTCGGTGTATGACGAGGCCAAGCGATTTGCAGAAGCGCTGACGATGGCCTATCATCGTTTCCACGGGTTGAATACCAGCATCGTCCGCATTTTCAATACTTATGGTCCCCGCATGCACATCGATGACGGGCGGGTCGTTCCCAACTTCATTAAACAGGCTCTCCAGGGAGAACCCTTAACCGTATATGGCGATGGTGCCCAGACCCGCAGTTTTTGTTATGTTTCTGATTTAGTCGATGGTTTGTACCGTCTTTTGATGTCGGATGAACACGACCCGGTCAATATTGGCAATCCGGTTGAGACCACCATTTTAGAGTTCGCCGAAACGATCAACAAACTGACCGGAAATGAAGAAATTGTATTTTTAGACCAAGAACGCGGTCAGGGCGATCCACAGCGACGGCGACCAGATATTTCCCGAGCTGAAACAGCCTTAAAATGGGAACCTAAGGTAAGTTTAGAAGACGGTATTCGGCGTACAATTCCTTACTTTAAGGAGCAGTTAGGTTTGGCATGAACATGGCGAATGTAATCACCGATCCGCGCGAGCGAACGCGGTTCTTAAAGTTTGCAGTAGTGGGCACAATTGGAGCTGTCGTCGATTTTGGGACCTTCAATTTGTTGTCTGGTATTTTTGGTGTTCACCATGTGGTCGCCAGTGTGTTCTCCTTTACCGCCGCGATTCTCAGCAATTTCACCTGGAATCGCTATTGGACTTATCCGGACTCCCGTTCGAAACCCTTAACCCGCCAGTTAGTCGAATTCTTTGTGGTTAATATCATTGGCCTCGGAATCCGAACGCCTTTGTTTGCCGGATTGAGTGGTCCCTTAGAAACATTGTTCTCTAGAGTTCCCTTCTTGCCAATCTCGATTTTTACCCCAGAATTTTTAGGACATAATGGGGCCTTAGCGATCGCAGTTTTGGTTGTCATGTTGTGGAATTTTTTCGTAAACCGCTACTGGACCTATAACGACGTCGAATAGTGCCTCGATTTTTCATCAGACTCAGACCTGGAGGGTGCCCCAATTGGGGATGGACTTTCCAGGTCTTTTTCTTGAGTGAAGTACGGGTATAATTGAATTACTATGGTAGCGAAACGACTGATTCCAATTTATACAACTCGGGGTGATCTCGGTGCCTATTTGGTTTACCCGCATATCTTTAACCAGCAGGGTGAGTGGGTGGGGTTTGTGACACCTAAGCGCGAAGTGTATTCGGTTTTGGGGCACTACATCGGCTGGCTGACGGATGATCCGCGAATTTTGCGGAAGCGATCTTATGATTTTTCTAATCCTCGCGTCAAGCCGCCGCCGCCCCAACCCCGAATTCGGGTTCCCGCTTCCGTGCCGCTGCCCCCGATGATGTCGGAATTAACCTATACCCACATCGATATTTTGGAAGAAGAACCCGAACGCCTCAGCACTGTCGACTTCGATGAGTTGCGCGAGGATATGGATTAAGAACCATGTCTGAGCAAAATACTGGCAAGAAGATCAGTGATTCGCGGGTTAAATTGGCCGTCTTAATGGGGCCGCAGCATGCCAATCATCATGGCAATGTTCATGGCGGTTGGATCATGAAACTCATGGACGAAGCCGGGGCTTTGGCCTGTATGCGGCACGCTAACAGCCGAGTGGTAACTGTCGCGGCCGACCGGATGTTTTTCCACGAGCCAATTCGCTTGGGTGACCTGGTTACCGTAACGGCCGAAGTGAGCTTTGTTGGCCGAACCTCGATGGAAGCGGAAGTAAGTGTCAATGCCGAAAATCCGGTCACCGGCGACTGTGTTCATACCAATGCGGCGTTTTTTGTGTATGTAGCTTTGGGCGAATATGAAGATCCGATTCCGGTCCCAGCTTTGATACCAGAAACCGAGGCTCAAAGAGATCGGATGGCTGCCGGACGCGCTCGGCAAGCGCATCGCCTAACCCATTACAACGAATAACGTTATGACTGAACCTACCGAGTTTTCAACCAGTGAGAATGAGTTATTGCCAACCGGGCAGCCTCCGGTACGGTCGCTAAAGGAGTTGGTTGATCGGGTTACAGGGCGAACCCTCGATGTGATGCACCCCCCCCGAAGATGCTGGCATCGCGGATGTGGTGCCCTTTCCATTCCTGGCTTTAGTTGGGCAACCGGAAATGAAAATGGCCCTGTTGCTCTCATTGATTAATCCAGCGATGGGCGGGGTATTGCTGATCGGTCCGCGCGGTACCGGAAAAACGACCGTAGTGCGCAGCCTGATCGATTTACTTCCGGATATTCCACGTAGTTTATGCTTCTTTGGCTGCCTCCCCGAAGATATTGAAACCGGTGGCATGGAGGCCGTTTGCCCCGATTGTGCCAAAAAATATGCCGAAGATACACCCCTGGCCAAAATTGATCAAGTTCGCCTGGTCGAATTACCCTTAAACTCCCAAATTGAAGACGTTGTCGGCGGGTTAGACGAACGGGCGGCAGTTCATGAACGAACTCGCCTGCGGCGTGGGATATTGGCGCATGCCGATCGAAATCTCCTGTATGTCGACGAAGTCAACCTCCTGGCTGATGAGGTAGTCGACGCCATTTTAGATGCTGCTGCTCAGGGGTATTACATCGTCCGGCGGGGTGCCATTTCGGCTACCTATCGCTCTCGGTTCGTTCTCATTGGCTCTATGAATCCGGAAGAGGGCCGCTTACGCCCCCAAATCATGGATCGTTTTGGGATGCGCGTTATCGTCCGCGGCCTGAAAGATCCTGAAGAGCGGTTGGAAGCCTATAAACGAGTCCAATCCTATCAAATCAATCCCCGCCAAACCGCGGCTCAATTTGCTACTGAAACTGAATTAGCTCAGTCTGAAATTCAAGTTGCTCGCGATTTACTCCCTCAAGTTGTTTTACCCGATGAAGTTGCCCGGCAGGGTTTGGCTTTGATCGAACAATTGAAAATCGATTCACTGCGAGCCGAAATTACGCTTTTTGAGGCTGCCCGGGCCCATGCCATTGCAGATGGCCGTTTGGAAGTTGAAGCCGACGATCTCAAGATGGTGGCGCCCTTAGCGCTGCGGTTGCGACGTTCAGCTTACATCAAAGAATATATTGACCAACAACAGCCCGAAGAAGAAGAACTAAACACCATTTTAGCAACTGTTTTCCAACCCTAATTGTTAACATCTCTCCAAGTTATCCCGGAAACTGGATTCGCAGACCTTAAATTTTCCGGGATAATTTGGGCAATTTCTTAGGAGTATCACATTGACAACCATCACGCATCGCGAAAGATTAGAAACTGTATTAGCTGGTGAACGCCCTGATCGGGTTCCAGTGGCCTTATGGCGCCATTTCCAGGTAGATGATCAAGATCCGGCCAGGTTGGCAGCCGCGGCGGTCGATTTTCAGCAGACTTTTGATTACGACCTGGTGAAATATACACCGGCTTCCTCGTTTTGTATCAAAGATTGGGGCAGCCAGGACGAGTGGCGCGGCGCCTTTGAAGGTACGCGGGACTATACTCACCGCGTAATTCAAAAACCGGAAGATTGGGTGCGTTTAGAAGTTTTAGATCCCTACAAGGGGCATTTGGGCGCCCAGCTAGAAAGTCTTAGATTATTGATCAACGAACTTGGCCCGGATACACCCGTTATCCAGACAATTTTCAATCCACTATCACAGGTCAAAAACCTGGTTGGGCCTGAAAACTTACCTACCCATCTTCGCAAATATCCGAATTCGCTGTTGGCGGGTTTAAAAATTATTACCGAATCCACTCGCCGATTTTTGGAGGCTGCGGTTGAAACTGGGATTGCCGGGATTTTCTTTGCGGTTCAACACGCCAACTACAGTATTTTGACAGAAGATGAATACAAAGCCTTCGGAACGATCTTTGATCTCCAGGTTTTGCAACCTGCTGAAGATCTGTGGCTCAATATGCTTCACATCCATGGCCTGGATATCATGTTTGATCTGTTTCTTGATTATCCCATCCAAATCCTGAACTGGCATGATCGGGAGACGGCTCCGACCCTGGCGGAAGCCCACCAAAAGTATTCTGGGACCCTATGCGGCGGGTTGCGGCGGATCGAATCAGTCGAATTAGGAACCCCGGCGAATATCATCGCCGAAGCCCAGGATGCCATTCAACAAACGGATGGCACCCGTTTTATCTTAGGTACTGGGTGTGTTACCCCAATTAAGGCTCCGTACGGAAATCTGATGACAGCTCGTGAGGTTGTCGAGTCTTGATGAGTACCTTGCGTGTGATTGCAGGAACGGCTCGGGGCCAGCGACTTCGTTCGGTACCCGGAGATATCACCCGGCCGATAACGGATCGAGTAAAAGAAGCATTATTCAACATCCTTGGGCCGGATATTCATTCGGCCCATTTTTTGGATTTGTTTGGGGGTACTGGTGCGGTGGGAATCGAAGCCCTCAGCCGCGGAGCGGAATATGTGCGTTTCATTGATAAGCATCAGACCGCCATTAAAACGATCCGGGCTAATTTAGACCAAACTCGGTTGGGGGCAAAGGCCGATGTCTTGCACTCGGATGCGTTTATCTTTTTAGAACGCGAACCTGATCGTGAATTTGATTATGTGTTCATTGCACCACCCCAATATAAGGGGATGTGGCAGCAAGCCATTATGCGCGTCGATGCCCAGCCGGGGTGGTTGGTAGCCGATGCCTGGGTACTAGTACAAATTGACCCCCTGGAATACGAAGCCCTACAGCTAGAAAACTTGGTAGAATTTGATCAACGCAAGTATGGCAGTACTTTACTCGTTTTTTTTGAGGTGCCTGAGCAGATTTCAGATTGAACCTATTTATATTTTTAAATACTTCCGAAATCTACTTTGGTTGACGAGGAAATCAGATGTCGGACCAAAAATTTGTCGCCCGTGATGTATTGCGTAAGGCTTTTCCTGGCATTCCCAGACGGGAAGCTGAAGAAATGGTATCGATTGGCGAAGTTCAACAATTTCCAGTTGGGGTCACTTTGTGTAAAGAGGACGCTGTTGAAAACACTTTCTATATTATTTTGGAAGGGCAGGTGCAGGTTACCAAAGTCATCAACGCGAAAGAAGCTCGGCTGTTAAAATTGCTTGAGGGGGGAGATTTTTTTGGAGAAATGGGTTTGATCCACGATGCTCCGCGCGCCGCGACAGTTTCCACTACCCAACCCACTACCGTTCTCTGCATCGAAAAAACCGCATTTGAGCAATTGCTCAAACATAGCTCCTCTGTTTCGTTGGCAATGGTTAAAGAAGTCAGCCGCCGTTTACGAGAAAATGACGAAATGGCGATTGAAGACTTGCGATTAAAAGCGGGGGAATTAGCGACCGCATATCAACGTTTGGCCCAAGAAGATTTTGCTCGGCGCGAATTTCTCACCTCGATTGCTCACGAGCTGCGCACCCCGTTGACATCTGCCAGTGGGTTTTTGGAGATGGCCCGGTCCCGCCGAGTTGATCGGGACATGCGGAAAATGGCTTATGATACGGTCGCCCGCAATTTGCAGCAAATTATTTCGCTGGTAAATGATATCTTGTTTCTTCAAGAAGTTGAGCTGGTTTTACCAGAGATGCATCTTATCGATTTAGGTGAGATCGTCCTCGCGGCTGTGGAGGAAATTAAACCTCAAGCCGAAGATCAGAATATTCGGTTATTGCTCGATATCGCGCCGAAACTAATCGATGTCCCTGGCCATTTCAAGAGCCTCGAACGCGCTATGAAAATGGTGCTCGATAACGCGATTAAATTTAGCCCGGGTGGTGGTGATGTCCAAATTTCAGTGATGGGGATGGATGAATATGTCAGTGTGAGTGTTAAGGATCAGGGTATTGGGATCTCAGACGAAGTACTCCCTCTCATTTTTGATCGGTTCTTCCATGTCGATGAAATTGGGGATGAACTCTATGGGGGCTTGGGTTTGGGTTTGGCAATAACCAAGCAAGTCGTAGACCAACATGGTGGCGAGATTAGTGTGATCAGTGATGAGGGCGAGGGGAGCACGTTTACAATCACACTGTTCTACAACGAAGACCTATTACCAGATGAAATTGAATAATACGCCCTAAATGGGCGGGAATCTCACTCCCCAAATTTTATTTCTAACTGATCCGCTTCTTTGTAGGTGTATAACACCGAAAGAGGGGGATCATCTATTTTAAGGGCTAAAACCTTTGGGAGTAGCGTAAACAAGTCATCAACCAGGGGGTAGTTGTGAATTGTGTTGATTGGCAACCACTCTAAAATTCCCTCTGCAGATGCTTGCAGGGTCCCAGCGAAATATTCACCCCTAAAAACATAAATTCCAATTCCAGGATTTTCCCCCGTATCTATACAAATTGTCCCGCACAGGCGCAGATTTTCACCCTCGAGTCCGGTTTCTTCGTACAACTCACGCCGGGCTGCAGATAGAATATCTTCTCCCGACTCAACATGGCCCCCAATCCCATTGTATAAATTTGCCCATAATCGTTTGGTCGGAGCGCCCTTTATGAGCAATACTTGATCTCCCTTGGTGAGAAAAATTAAGGTCCTCGGAACAAGTTTATAACGATCGTGGGTTTTACCTTGATCGGATTTAGGCATTTTAAATTTGTAGGGGCAGGTCGAAGACCTGCCCCTCTATAGGTATTTAGCCTAACAGCTTGCGAACTTCTTCAAGTTGCCCGGCGCTGCCCAATTTCTCGTTCTTACCGGCGATGAAATTGGCATATTCGGTCATGAAGACCTTACCAGGGGAGCGCAGGTCGAAGTTATCCGGTTTTTCGTTGAAAAATTCGCGATGGACGCGGGTCCAAACCAGGCGGCCGTCGGTGTCGATGTTAATCTTGGTGACACCTAATCGGGAAGCCTCCCCAAATTGGTCGGCATCGACTCCTTTGGCTCCGAGGAGTTTACCCCCGGCGGAATTAATGCGCTCGACCTCATCTTGCGGTACAGAGCTGGAGCCGTGCATGACCAGCGGGAAGCCCGGCAGGCGGTCCTGGATTTCTTTAAGGACGTCAAAACGCAAGCCCTGCGTGCCAGTGAATTTGAAGGCCCCGTGGCTCGTGCCGATGGCGCATGCTAGCGAGTCTACCCCGGTGCGGGCCACGAATTCTTTGGCCTGATCGGGGTCGGTTAACTTAGCGTCAGCCTCGTCAACGGCGACATGTTCTTCCACGCCGCCCAGCATGCCCAATTCAGCTTCGACAACCACACCTTTGGCGTGAGCATAATCGACCACGCGCTTGGTGATGGCAATGTTCTCTTCGAACTCTTCATGGCTGGCGTCGATCATAACTGAACTGTAGAAGCCACTGTCGACGCAGTCGTAGCAG
Organism: uncultured Anaerolineales bacterium; assembly: GCA_964453155.1. GTDB lineage: Bacteria > Chloroflexota > Anaerolineae > Anaerolineales > UBA11858 > CAYVQU01. The sequence goes on from CAYVQU010000071.1 coordinate 21,766, forward strand.
GTTTCTTCGTCACCGTGGTCGAGATGAACCGCAAAAATAGCCTCGGGGAAAACCTCATCAGCGCTGCGAATTAAGCCCTCGAGCATATTCTTGTGGGTATACCCGCGGGCACCCTTGCTGATTTGGAGAATGAAGGGGGCCTGGCTCTCTAGATTTCCTCGGAACAACCCCATGGTTTGTTCGAGATTGTTGATGTTGTAGGCCCCAATGGCGTATTTACCGTAGGCGGCTTCAAACAATTTTTTGGTCGTAACAATCATGTCTACTCCTTATAATTAAGGCTGAAGGATCAGCGAATTTGTGTTTTCCAGAAATGTTAACCGTCGGGTATTATAATTCAAAATTGACGTTCTGAAACGCAACCACAGGAGAAGTTTATCGTAAATATATTAGAAAGTCTGGAAAGTCCACATATAATATCAGGTTCTGAATTTGCAAATTGAACTTTCTCAGGCTATAATGATTTCGATCTGTTCAGGTCTGTTCCCTAATGGTTTCGCCTTTGGAGGTAAATATGAATGATATATTTGATAAAGTAACCGGCGATCAAGATTGGTTTAAAAAGATCGCCAGTAAAATTCCAGGCTTCAGCGGTTATATTGAACGTCAGAACCGCCGGGCTGCGGACAAATTGATCCGAGAAACCGTCGCTGATCGGTTTGAAGAGCTGTGGCAGCGAATATCGGCCTTACAAACCGATTTTCTCAGCCAGGGTGAAATCCTGTATTTAGATGATTTGGAACGGGCGGCAATAAAAATTCGCACCTTTATCGATAAAATTCGCCGGGCCTCTTATGGCTATTCTGGATTTTTCGACGCGGCCAAGGTTAATGAAGAAGAATTAGCTCGAGTATACGAGTACGACAGTGGGATGCTCGACCTTGTTGATGAGGTCGGTCGCGCGATTGACAATATCGAAGCTTCCATGGGAACCGATGGGCTACCGGCTGCAATTCGGAATTTGATCAGTAAAGCTCAAGATTGCATCACGGTTTATAATCGCCGCGATGAAGTCATGAAGATGGAATAATGGAGGCTAATAATGGCTAGAATTTTCGATGTAGTTGAATATCCTGATGCAATGCGCGATGAAATCGTGCATCGTTTTCCTGAGACTGGTTATGGTGATTTCCGACTTGGTTCTCAGGTGATCGTGCGCGAATCACAGGCAGCGGTTTTCTTCCGTGATGGTCAGGCGTTGGATGTATTTGGACCTGGTCGGCATACGATTGCCACCGCCAACATCCCCAAATTAGTTGATTTGATTGGTAAAGCTTTCAACAACCGCACACCTTTCACCGCTGAAGTGTATTTTGTGTCGATGCGGGAATTTGTGGATAAGAAATGGGGGACGCCTCAACCAATTATTGTCCGCAACCCGGGTATGGGTTTAGGCGTAGCCTTGCTCCAGGGTTTTGGTTCCTACAGCTTCCAGGTGGCTGATCCGCAGCAATTTGTTACCCAAGTTGTGGGTGCTCAGGGTGTTTATCGCACGCGCGATATCGAAAACCGTCTAAGGGATGTCCTGCTCTCCGATCTGACAGATCTGTTGGGCGAAACCGCGGCCAATAAGAGCGTGGTTGAACTCATTGGTTTGGTCAATGAGATGAGTGCTGGGGTCCGGGCCAAATCCCAGGATCACTTCCAATCTCTTGGTTTGACTCTCAAGGCTTTCCTGATCGCCAATCTGAAACCATCCAGTAAATCGGCGGAAGAATTGCGGGATATGGGCATGCTCGATATGCAGACTTATACCCAACTCCAGGCCGCAGATGCCATGCGGGATGCCGCCCAAAATCCCAGTGGCGGGGCTGGTTTGACTGCCGGGATCGGGGCCGGGGTGGGGGTTGGTAATGTGTTATCTCAATCCTTACAAGGAATGACTGGTAATCAAGGTGGCCAACAGGCTGGGGGTGCGGCGCCTAGCGGCGGCGGCAGTTCTCCCAGTGGTGGCGGGATGCCGGATGTTATGACTCCTTCAGAGGCCGCGACCGTTTTACGAGTCTCAGAAGAAGATGTGATCGCTGCGATTGAAGCCGGTGATCTGAGAGCCCGAAAACTTGGTAAAGCTTATCGCATTAGCAAAAAGGCGATGGAAGAATTCCTAGGCGGCTGATCCTGAAATAAAAAAAGGCCCGGTTCAATTTGAAACCGGGCCTTTTTTTATTTCTCTAAAACTGCTTGAATTTGATTTGAAATTTCAGTATTCAGGGGTTTATTTTTAGCATCTTTCCGAATGAAATCTTTCAATTTTTTCGAATGAAGCGTTGGGTGGGGGGCGTTCTCGACTTCTAATACTACATCGGGGTGGAAAAACACTAACATGGCCTTTACTGGGGGTAATTCCAACTCGGGTAGGCGTTTTCGTAAGAATTTCTCTAGGCGTTCTACATCGGATTCAATCTCTAAATCTGGTCGACCGATTCCTTCTTGGGCAAAGGCTTTGAGGTAGGCATACAACAGCCCCCCGCCTTTCTGGCGCCAGCGGTTTTTCTGATACGTGATTGTGCCGCGTTGGTGTTTGGAGTTGATGATCCAAATTCCAGCGGGACCGACGAGGACATGAGCGGGTGGAGCCTGATAGTGGAAAATACCATAATTTTTATCCAGACCTTTGAGCGCTGCATCTAGCATTTGATCTGGACGAGGTTTGCGTCCCCAACGATTGGTTAAATAAATTCCGACCTGGGAAAGTAGAAATCCAACCAGTAGGGCAATAATCGACAGGTTTATCTTCTCTGGCTCTCGAAAGGTGATGTACATCCCCCAACCCAAGATGACCAAAGACGTGAGCGTGATGATGCTGCTAATTCGGGCGTTGCGGTTGATGAGTTTCTCATTTTTAATGATTTTCATATTGAAATTTAGCTCCAAATAGATTTGACCTCATGTAATTAATGCAGGTCATTTTGTAAGTATACTTCCATTCAAAGTAAGAGTGGATGACATGATATTCGTAGATATTAAACTTCATTATGCTTTTTATATTTTTTACCAAGCTTGCTATTTTCCTCCAGCAACATTATCCTGACAAATATCAATTATTCTTATTGTTGGGTTGACTCTACTGCAGTAACTCAGGCAAAACAGAAGCGTTGAGCAACAAAAAA
>CAYVQU010000072.1:0-24620 GCA_964453155.1 uncultured Anaerolineales bacterium
CCAGGTTTTCAAAATCTGGAAGGTCTATATTATTTCTGCTATGCGCGTCCTAATCAGTCCAATCGCCTGCCGAATCAAAGCTCGATTGGCTTCGATCTGGTGCCACCGGCTGGCACCGGACGAATGGGGTAGCGGGATGATCCAGCGGCCATCGATTTGTTTTTCGGTGCCAATGATTTCGGTGAGTTTGGCGCTTTTGGGGTAGAACAGGTTGATCGCCAATTTACCAATCGGGATAATTAATTTAGGATTGGCGAGCACAATTTCTTGATCCAGGAAAGGGCGGCAAAGCTGCTGTTCGGCCCGGGATGGCACCCGGTCGCCGCTGCCGGATTTGGCCCGACCGGGATAGCATTTGGTGACGGATGTCATGTATTGCGTGCTGCGGAACCAATTTTCGTCGATTCCGGCCTCGCCCAGCCATTGGAATAGGCGTTTACCACTCCCGGCATTGAACGGTCGTTCGGCTTCCACCTCGGTGATGCCTGGGGCTTGGCCGATGGTCATGAGGCTGGCCCCAGGATTGCCGGTAAAAATGGCCTTTGCGACCACCTCATGCCCTTGATCAGCGCATTGGCGGCAAGCCCGCATTTGGGTATGTAATTCGGTGAGTTGTTCCAGGTTTGTGGTCATTTTTTATCCATTGAGTCGTTCCCATTTCGATTTTATCAGTTGCGCATCTTCTTCTAGAATGGGGCTTTCACATACAATTCGGCCGCCGCAGTTGAGATCGTGCAGGGCTTGCAAGATGGCCTCCAGGTTTAGGTCCGATTCCTCAATGGGAAGATGTTCGCGCTCTCCCTTGGGTCCGTATTCAATCCCCGAGAGATGGATGTGGAGTCGTTTCAGGGAGTCTGCTCCCAGGGCGTCTTGATATTGATTTAGGGCTGTGACCCATTCGTCATACGTGTTCATCCGGCCATCGCCGGTTCGCGCGTGGAGATGGGGAAAATCGAGGCAGGGTTCTACCCCCGGGATTGAACGGCTCATTTCGAGCGTATCAGCAAGTGAACCAAGCATCGCACCTTTTCCCATCGTTTCGGGACGCAAAATGACCGGGTTGCCAGCCGTCTGAAGTTCAGCGACACAACCAGCCAACTGGTCGATCGCCAGAGGTAAAACTTCCGCAGCGGGTTTCCCAAAATAAGAACCCGGATGAAAAATGATATCGGTTGCCCCGGCCAGGTTGCCGTAATGGGCTGCATCCATTAATCTTTTTCGGGATTTAGGCCATTCTTCGTCGTCCGCATTCAAATTGATGAAATAGGGTGCGTGGATGCTCAAGGCCACATCCTGTTCGACCGCGGTGGATTTCATGAGCGCACAGGTTTTTTCGCTGACGCGCACCGACCGCACCCACCCAACTTCAAAGGCATCCAGTTCCAGAGTTCGTAGATGCAAAATCGCCCCAACACTGCCGCCCGGTCTCTTTGGGCGCGATTTCGGCGCGCCAACGGTTCCAAATCGAAAACTCATATCAACTCTCTTCTCTCAAACTAACCTACCATCCAACCAACTACTTTTTCCCACAACGGTGGCCCCAAAATGAGAAAACCGATGATTACGGAAGCTCCAGCCGCAATTAAGACGGCTGCGGCCCCGACATCCTTACCAACCTTCGCCAATTGATGGTGATCCGGGCTGATTAGATCGATGATGGCTTCCAGCGCGGTGTTGAAGAATTCGGCCGACCAGACCATTGCAATCGTCACAGTGATGATGGCCCATTCTTGGCGAGTGATTTGGAGCCAGAAGCCCATACCAATGACCCCGATGCTAATGACAGCGTGAACCCAGGCATTGCGTTGGGACCGGATGACATACCACCAGCCTTCAAAGGCGTAGCTGATGGCCCGGGCGCGAGAGCGGAAAAAGCTAATCATAAGTGCTAAATGGGATTTTGAATTAGTGAATGATAAATTTCGGGGGGGTAGATCACGGATCACGCTCCACCGAGATTTGGAGACCTAATTGTGTCAGAACCTCGGTTTGGGCCGCCCACATGCGGTCTTTTTCATTCGGATCGGCGTGATCGTGGCCCAGGAGATGAAGGATGCCGTGGATAATGAGGAGTTGCAGTTCGACACTGATTGGGTGGCCCCATTTTTCGGCCTGGTCTGCCGCGGTGGGATATGCGATGAGTACATCCCCATGGTACGTCGTTCCGCTGTCAGGGTCAGTGTGATCGGCGGGAAATGAGAGTACATCGGTGGGGGCGGCGATTCCTCGAAATTGGTAGTTGAGTTGTTGGAGTTGTTCGTTATCTGTGATAACGATGGAAAGGTCTGAGTCTGAACCAAAGCCTTGATTTTCAAGGGTGAGCTGAGCCGCTTTCTTCAAGGCGGCGGTATCAATCTGGGATTGGAAATCCGTTAAAATCTCCAGATTTATCATGATGGATCAGTAGAAACCGGGGGTGGGGTATCGGCACTGGGATCAAGAGCCTCTTCACGGTCGCCATTTTCCCCAGAATCATTAGAATTATTTTTAACAACCGCGGCAGGGACGGTGGGATATTCGACCCGGGGATGATAGATGCCGCGCAGCGTCGCCGTAAAGGAGTCGACAATCGTGTTCAAATCCTGCATGGTCAGGGGGGTATCATCAAGTTGGCCAGCAGCCATGCAGGTGTCGACTGTATCGCGAATGATCAGACGAAGTTCATCTTCGTTCGACGGCCGTTTGGCTCGGACACGAGCTTCGGTCCCATCGGCTAACATGACCAAGGCAGTTTCCCGTGATTGAGGTCTGGGACCGATATATCGATATTTTTCTTCATTGACTCTAGAGATATCCCCATTGGCGGCTTTGACAGCCTGAGCCCATTGATAGCGAGTTTTGAAGGTGCCATGGTGTTCAGTGATGAAGCTTTGGATGCGCAGCGGCAGGCGGTGTTCACGTGCCAAATCAACTCCACTGGTGACATGATCACGAATATAACCGGCGCTGATCTCAGGATCAAGATTATCATGGGTATCGAGCTGGCCAGGGACTTGATTCTCAATGAAGTACGAGGCATTCATCGCTTTGCCAATATCATGATAGAGCGCGCCGACTCTAGTCAACAGGCTGTCAGCATCGATCCGTTCAGCCGCTTGCTCTGCCAGGTTGGCCACTTGCAGGCTGTGCTGATAAGTGCCCGGTGCGCTACGTAAAAGATATTCTAGTAGGGGATGATCTGGCCGTGAGAGTTCCAACAGTTGGAGCGGTGTAGTTTGACCTAAGGCGGGGGCTAACAAAAATTGGGCTAAAACGGTAAACCCGGCCGCGGCCAATCCATAGATCAGGGCCATGGCACTCAAAGTCGTCAGTAACGTTGCTGTGGTTTCGCGGTCTAATAGCCGATAGATTGTCAGAATGATGGCCCCAGAGGCGGCCACGCTCAACCCGACCCAAATAAATCCAGTGATGCGTTGTTCCTGGCGGGGGATCAGGACCCCGATGATGCTACTCAGGGCATAATACAGGAGTAATTCAAATGAATTGGCTTGACCATAAATCGAAAGAATGATGAGCGGGATCGTAATGACCAGGGCCGGTTGGGCCCCAAATAAACCTGAAACCACCAGAGCAAAGGCAGCTATCGGAAAAATGAAAGGGGTCAGGGTATGGATGGGTAAAACCAAGCGGGCTGCCACCAGAAAGATAATAAATAAAATCGCAATAATAAATAGGCCCCGCGTGTCATTGACCAAGTGGGTTTTACGGGCAAAAAAGATGATAATCAGGCTAGCAGAGAGCACCACGAGGGCTCCCACACTGGCGTAATCTTGCCAACGGATTTCGGGTTCAGCCAGCCCTAATTGTTGCAAAGCCTCCACATCGAGGTTTGAAACAACCTCCCCGCGTTCCACAATGGTTTCGCCCGTCGCAAATGACATAATGACGGGTTCAACTGCCAATGCGGCGGCCTCGCGGGCAGCCTCCGTCAAACTCTCGCTGTAAAAACTATTGGGGGCAATGAAGGCGGCCACCATGACGGCAACCAGATTGGCTTGATCTTCGGATAGGGCCAGGCTAACGAGATTTGGGGCAATAGTTTGATAATAAGCCAGCTGCGAATCCCGAATTGTGTTGCGCATAACCTGCTCGAGGACCACAATTGATTCTTGTTGAATGGTTTGCCAGCGAGAATCGCTTAATTCAATGATCAAGCTGGCATTTTCAGGATTGAGTTGTAGATCTTCACTCGCCGCGATATCGACTAGTTTTTGTTCTGTATCAGCATAAATATCGGCCCGGATGCTGGAAATATACGCCAATGTGCCTCGTAAGCGTTCGAGTTGCTGGCGGGCAATACTGGTATCAGCGGCTGAATATCGCCCCGAGACATCGCGAATGGCCGCCGCCCGTAATTCTTCGGTTAGAACAGTGCTGTTGTAACTGATAGCGTTGGGCGCCAGGATGTCTTGCGAGGCGACATCCCCGGCTTTAAGATCAGTAGCTTGAAATTTACTTGGGGAAATATAAAATACGGCCACAAATGCCAACCCGCTGGTGACAATCAACAGCAAAGATTGGAAAATGACCTGTCGGAACGAACGTTTATGGTTCGATTTTGACATAACACGAGTGCCAGTTATTAGTGACTAGTAATCAGTTGGCTGTGATCACTGTTTACCGATAACTGATTACTGGGATTACTAGCTTAATAATTTCCGCACAATTTGGCTGACAACTTTTCCATCCGCCCGGCCTTGGGTTTTGGGCATGAGCAGTTGCATAACTTTGCCCATTTCACGGGGGGAGGCCGCGCCCGTTTCGGCGATGGCTGCCTTAACCAGGGCTTCGATTTCGTCAGTGGTGAGTGCTTGGGGTAAGAAGACTTCCAGTACCTTGATTTCGGCCTCGGCTTCGGCGATCAAATCATCACGGCCGGCTTTCTGGGCCCCTTCGATCGTCTCATGGCGCGCTTTGACCTCTTTTTGAATAATTGCCAGAATAGCTGATTCTTCCAGGTCGTCTTTCTTGGCGACTTCAGCATTTTTAATGGCCGCTAAAGCCATCCGGACAGTGCGCTTGCTGACATCGTCTCTGGCGCGCATCGCGTCTTTCAGGGCTTGGGTGAGTTTTTCTTTGATATCCATAGCGTGATTATACCGCGTTGAAACGGCAGCCAAGCTGCCGTTTCAAAATATAAAATTTGGCTGGAATCGGTTTTTATGGAGACCAATCGGGGTAGTGATCGTTATATTCGTCCGATGTCAATTGAATGGGATCATTCCCATCGGTATTTATAATCCATAAGTCATTATTCCCGCTTTGATCGGATTGATAAACGAGTTGCGTGCCGTCGGGTGACCAGGAGGGACTGTCATCGTGGGCGGGATCACCAGTTAAGCGCACCACACTGCCAACATCGCCATCTTTGTTGATGATGTAGAGATCAGTAGATGGTGCACCCTGGCCATAGACGAAGGCAATTCGCTCACCATCGGGGGACCAGGCACCGCCATAAACCGGCGCTTTCGAGTCTGTAACCTGGAATACATCACTGCCGTCGGTTTTCATCGTGAACAACTCTAAGTTCCCGGTACGTGATGAAATGAATAGGATTTCTTCTCCCACTGGGGACCAGCGCGGTGCAAAATCGAGAGCCTCGGTCAGGTTCACGATTTCTGCCAGATTTTCACCACTAACGGCCATCGTATAAATGTCGGGCATATTCTCGGGTTCATCTTTATGGTCGGATTGGAACACCAACTGCTGCCCATCGGGGGCCCAATCACCATTGTTGCTGCGAAAATCTGTGAGTTGCGTGAGTTCGGACCCGTCGGCGTTAATGGAGTACATATTCCAGATTCCGGGGATGGTGAAGAGAATCTTATTCCCATCGGGTGACCATTGGGGGAAGAGATTGACATCGAAACCAGTTTCGATCGGGGTGATTTCTTTGGATTCAATTTCGATGTAGTATAGCTTCAGATGTTCAGGGTTTTCGCCCCGATTAGAAGCGAATACCACCCGCGGGGGTCCAGAGTAAGGTTCTGGCGTGGGGATGGGCGTTTCAGTTGGAATGGGGGTTTCGGTCGGTACCGGGGTTTCAGTGGGGGGAACGGGGGTATCCGTTGGGGGGGGCGGTTCCATTGGGGTCGCAGTGGGCGGTGGCGGCGGCGGTTGCGTCTCAGTGGGTGGGAGTGCCTCGGGGGTCTGGGCACAACCACTCAAAAGCAAGATGAAGAACAACAGTACGATCAACACTCTTTTCATTTCAGAATCTCCTTTCGTTCTCATGAAAAGCTGCTACCGATGACCGCAGGTAGATCGCGTTGCAAGTTTTTATGACTGTGGTCCGTAATTGAGTGCCAGTACCCTGGAAACTCACTGCGGTACTCTGATTATACATGGTTCTCATCCCCTCCCAAGAAGTACTCTTGTCTTATCTTCAGCCCATCGGGTGGCGCATTTTTTGACCGCCGATCAGGTGAAGGTGCAAATGAAAGACTACCTGGCCGCCATCTGGACCGGTGTTGATGATCGCGCGGTACCCTGACTCGGCAATCCCTGCCTCTTTAGCCAGTTTTTGGGCAACAGTGAACATGTGGCCCATCACAATTTCATCTTCAGGAGCCAGATCGTTGATCGACGCGATATGTTTATTGGGAATGATGAGAATGTGAGTGGGTGCGACTGGGTTGATATCCCGAAACGCGGTTACGGTTTCGTCCTCATAGACTTTTGTGCTAGGAATATCTCCGGTGATAATTTTGCAAAAAATGCAGTCGGTCATGGTGCCTCCAAATGCTTGAACAAGTGACTGTCACTTTGGGTTTTCTAATTTGGACTGTTGTACTCGAGCATGTCCCCCCCCGATTTCGGGATGGTTTAGGGGGAACTGAATGAGTCCTAAATTTGTTCTGTTTTAGATTGGTTTTCGGCCTGAATTTCTCCGCAGAGGCCCTTCTCATTTACACTTACAATCTTCACCGGAACAATCTGATTCCATAAATTTTGGGGGGCTAAGGCTGTCACTCGCAGATAATTATCTGTCAATCCACTGACAGTCCAACCTTCGGGGCCGAGGCTGGTCGCTGTTTCCCACAGAACCGGGAGGGTTGCCCCGATAAATTGGGCCTGATAGGCAGCAGCAGATTCAGCCATGGTAGCTCGCATTTGAGCATTCCGAGATTTTCGTTCCGGATGGGGCACGGATCCTGGCATTTTTGCTGCGGCCGTGCCCGGACGTTCCGAGTAGGTGAAAACATGGCCCCGGGCGAAATACATCTCTGTGGCGAAAGACAAGCTTTCGGCGAATTCGGCGGAAGTTTCACCCGGAAAACCAACGATGATGTCCGTCGTGATGGCCACCTCGGGGATCTGAGCGCGCGCGCTTTCAACCAGTCGGGTAAATTTTTGGGGGGTGGTTTTACGTGCCATCCGCTTGAGGGTCGCCGCCGAACCCGATTGGAGCGGCAAGTGTAAATGTCGGGCCAATCGTTTGTTACGCCACCGCGCGAAGAAATCGGGGGCGATATTCCAAGGTTCGATGGATGACAGCCGCAGCCGAGGGGTAGCCGTATCTGTTAAGATCGCGTCGACCAATTGGCCCAATTCGCTGGGTGTCTCAAAGTCTTTACCCCACGAACCCATATGGACCCCGGTGAGGACGATCTCCTGGGTACCCCCGTCTAAGGCCATCTGGATATCTGCGAGAACCTCAGGAATTGGGCGACTCCGTCCGGTCCCGCGAGCTACAGTAGTGATGCAAAAAGTACAGCGGTTGTCACAACCATCCTGAACTTTGATGAAAGTTCGAGTGCGCAGCCGCGCGCCAGGTAGTGGTTCGCGTACAACCGGCTCGAGATCAAACGTCTCGGTGGGGGTATCTAAAATGGTGGCAACCAGATTCTCTTTGTCCAGGTTAGAGATGATCTGATTGACTCCCGGGAGGGCTAGAGCCCCTGGTTCATCAAGTTCTGACCAACACCCGGTTACGGCAATTTCTTTGATCCCTGCGCGGTGAGCCCCTCGTATTTTTTTCCGGGAATCGGCGGCTGCCGCCGTTGTCACTGTGCAGGTGTTGACGACGGCCAAATCAGCCTCTGCTGGGTCCGCGACGATAACATGCCCGGCAGCACGAAATTGCCGGGCATAGGTTTCGATTTCACTCTGATTTAAGCGACAACCAATGGTGTCGAGAAATATTTTCATACCAATAAGAGCGGGAAACGTGCTGCGTGAATTATACCCGTAGCACGCAGCATGTTTTACTTTTAAGGTTTTTTCACTACAAAATTATCAAAATAGATATCGGTTCCGGTCACATCGAAGGTGCCCGCGATCAGACCCACATCGCCTTTGGCATAATCAGTATCGGTAACATCCAAAAGTTTTTCACCATTGACGTGCAAGACCAGATGTTCACCCACACAATCGGCGCGTAATTTATTGGTGGCATTGCCCTGATTGATGGTTTCGGTGTACTCCATATTTTCAGCCCCGATCAAAATTTGCTCACCATCAACCACTTTGGCGATGCCATAAAATCCATCGCTCGAAATAATGAAAAAATAAAAATTGGAGATATCCTGATAGCGGCAGATAAGCCCCAAATCATTATCATCGGGACCCGCAACTTTGGTCGCTTCGACTTCAATCACAATGTTGGCGAAATCAAGACCAGGGTTGGCCCAGACATCGGTGTTGTCGGTATTGATGAAGATGCGGTATTTGCCATCTACGTAATCGGTCACTCCTTCGTCGACCTCAACGCGATCCCAACCGCTATTTGGATCAGAGAAGTCGTCTTGGAACAATACATCTGGAGGAAGTTCGGCTTCACCAGAATCGCCGTCATTTCCCAAACTGCAAGCCAGGGTAGTGAGGATTAAAACCATTAGTATGACAACAAAAGTGTTCTTATGTTTCATCGCTTTCTCCTTCGTTTGGTCGAATTTCCAACATTGTAGCATAAGTGTGGTGCGGTTTGGGCTACGAAGTTAAATGAACTGGATTTGTCGCACTACCTGAGCAGATTTCGGTTTGGACGGGGTATACATTTTGGGGGGGACTAGCCGAAATCTGCATAAAATACATGGTGATCTCCATCAGAATTTCATCTAGTCACCTCAAAGGGGATTTATGGAGAAATTTCGGTCAAAAGACGGGCCGCTTGACTTGCAATGGAGGTGTCCTCTCCAAAATTCTGCGCCAGCCATAGGTGTTCGGTAGCCTGGTCGGGTTCATTTTTTAAACTGTACAAAATCCCCAAATGTAGATGACCCCGGGCAAATCCAGGATTGATGGTAATTGCCTGCTCGAGAAACCGTTCAGCAGTGTTGAGATCTCCTAAACGGATCAGGACTTGCCCCATGGTGTCCAAGATTTCGGGATTTTCGGGTTGTACCAAAAGCTCTGCCCGGGTAAGGGGTAGGGCGACTTCTTTGATATCTAAATTATAGCGGAGATAGAACTCGATTAACTCCCGGAAATACTGGGGGTTATGCGGGCTGATGATTAACGCCTGCCGATAAAGGCTTTCAGCCTGGTCTAAATCGCCCAAGATAGCGTGGGCTGCCCCTAGATCAACTTGGAGATCAGGATTGGTTGGATCAATTTTGGCCGCGGTGGTGAGATACTGGACGACTTTATCATGAGCTCCCTGGCGCTGCCAGTAAATGGCAAGAAAACTATTGGCCGCCATTGATTGGGGGTCTAGTTGGAGGGCGGTTTGAAGCGCGCTTAGACCGTTATCTGGTGGTGGGGTTTCTAGGTGCTGTTGGGCCTCTCCCCAAAAAGCCCAGGCTTCGGCATGTTCAGGCTGTTGCTGGGAGGCGAGTTCAAAGGCGCGCGCGGCCTCCGGCCACATTTGAAAGGCGGCTAGTTGTTGACCGACGGTCATGAGCGTATAAGTAGGGTTCTCGCTTGGTAATGCGCGTTGAATGGCACTCGATAGATCCCGCGCAGTTGTCAGCTCGGGGTTAATTTCATAAGCCTGTAACAAATACGGAGGAGCCGCAGCTGGATCATTTACAGCCAATAACAACCCGAGTTCATAATTAAGTTGGGGGTCCGTTATTTTGTCTGGAAAACTCAGCAAAGTTTTCAGTATTGATATCAACGCCGGATAGTCGGCATTCTGACGGTAGATCGCTGCCGTTCGTTCCATCATATTTTCTGAAGTACCGAAGATGTTTTGAGCCGCTTGCCACACCTGTATTGCAGTATAATCACTCCCTTGTACTTTATAAGCTTGTCCCCAGTGGAGGTAGCCAGATTCTGAGAGAATTCCATATGCCGCCGCGGTCTGGTAATAACCTCTGGCAGCCTCATAATTGCCACCTTGAAATGCCAGGTCACCCGCGATTTCCCAAAATTCGATTCGCCAGGGCAGTTGGTCGGCTACTAAGGCTAATAATTCAGCAGTCCTCACCGGGTTTTCAAATGATTGCGTCCTGACAACTCTTTTCAAACTTTGATCGACGTGATGGGCGCGCGGCGAAAATCCTAGCAGTACGACCAAGATGAAAATGCCCAATATTCGTAATAAAATACCGTTTGTCCACAAATTTCTCATCAACCCAATAGTACTGTAGCCCTCTCCGCAGGGCAAGTTTCAATTGAAACCAAAAACCTATCGCATATTCCCTTGAATTTCCCTACCACCGGTTGAAGTTTCGAACGACCGGTCGGTAGGATGAGAATTCAAGTATAATATTTTGGAAAGTTGGTTTGTTGGATAATTGGATCGTTAGTTGCGCTTAACAACCCCACAAACTAACCAACCTTCCAATCAACTTTCCGACAATTTTCACCCCTGTTTCCAATGATTTACACCTGGAACAAAGGAGATCTTAATGGATTTTGCCCTCACTGAAGAGCACCGCATGGTGCAGCAAATGGTTCGGGACTTTGCCCAAAAAGAAGTGGCCCCAGTCATCCAGGAATATGACCGTAAACAAGAAATGGCTCCCTTCGTGCTGCCTCGCATGGGGGAGCTTGGTATTTTAGGTATCTGTCTTCCGGTTCAATACGGCGGCTCGGGGATGGATTACATCTCTTTAGGGTTGGCCTGTGAAGAATTGGAAGTCGTTGATACCACTTTACGGGTTGTGATGTCTGTCCATACTGGCCTGTGCAGTATGACAGTGTTCCAATGGGGGACTGAAGAGCAGAAACAGAAGTTCCTCGTGCCGCTAGCCCGTGGTGAGAAGATCGGTTGCGGGGTTTTCACTGAACCCGGTGCGGGGTCCGATTTTGCAAATATTCGGGCGACTGGCAAACGAGATGGGGATGATTTCGTCCTTAACGGCGAGAAAATGTGGATTTCGCTGGCCTCAAAAGCTGACTATGCCCTGGTGACCGTCCGCACTCTGATGGATACCCCCAAACCCAGTTCGGGGTTGACCGCTTTCATTGTCGATCTCACCAGCCCGGGGATCACCCGCGGCGATATCCATGGCAAATTAGGGGTCCGAGCCGGATCGACGGGATGGATCAATTTCCAAGATGTACGCGTCCCCGAGTCAAATATGATCGGTGAGGAAGGCGAGGGCTTCAAAGTTACGATGTCGGCCTTCGATAATGGTCGCTACACCGTCGCGGCCGGAGCTACTGGGATCATCCGAGCCTCTATGGAAGCCAGCGTGCGTTACGCCCAGGAGCGGGACGCCTTCGGTACCCCTATCGCTCACCACCAACTCATTCAGTCTAAGATCGCCCGCATGGCCCTCGATTACGAAATGGCTCGCTTGCTCTATCTGAAATCGGGTTGGTGTAAAAATGAAGGCCTCCGCAATACTCGTCAGACCTCGGCTGCCAAGTGGCATGCCACCGATGCTTCCTTCGACGCCGCTAACGAAGCAATCCAAATTCACGGGGCCTATGGTTTCAGCGACGAATACGATGTTGAGCGCTACCTGCGCAATTCCAAGGGCGCGGTCATTTATGAAGGTAGTAACGAAATCCAACGCCTGATCCAGGCCAGTTATGCTTACGGCTGGCGGCGGGATAAACCCCTCCGCAAAGAAATGCCGCCGTATGATGAAGAAATTTGGCAAGAAGAGTAAATAAAGACAAGGGGCTAGAGAACTAAGGGACTGAGACAATGCCCCGTTCCTCCCCTGTCACCTAACCCTTAACCCCTAAATAAGGAGGTTCCCTTGAAAATCGTCGTTTGTGTCAAACAAGTTCCTGATACCGCGGCCAAAATCGTGGTGGAAGGTGGGAAGGTTACCTGGGGCGAAGCCCCCCTGGTGATCAATCCCTGGGATGAGTACGCGGTTGAGGCTGCCTTGAATATGAAAGAAGCTCATGGCGGCAGTGTCACAGTTCTGAGTATGGGCAAGGAAGATGAGAAAGAAGCCATCAAGCACGCCTTAGCAATGGGCAGTGACGAAGCTGTCCTGATCTCTGATCCCGCCCTGGCTGGAGCCGATGGGGCGGCTGCAGCCAAAGTGATTGCGGCTGCGATTAAGAAAATCGGTGATGTCGATTTGGTCTTTTATGGCAAACAAGCCATCGACACCGACACTGGCACCGCCCCGGCGATGGTCGCCCGTTCACTCGGTTGGCCGGCACTGACTCTGGTTTCCTCCATTGATGAAATTGGGGAGGAAACGCTCAAAGTTCAACGGGCTACTGAAGAAGGCCGGCAAGTCGTTGCCGGAAAACTCCCCGCAGTTTTGAGTGTTGTCAAAGATTATGGGGAACCGCGTTACCCCTCTTTCATGGGCATTCGTAAAGCCGCGCGGGCGCAGGTCCCGGTTTGGGATTTAGCCGAATTGGGAGTTGATCCGCCAACTTCGGTCGTCACCTGGCCCGAGGTTATGAACCCGCCGGTTGCCGAAGTCACCACTGAGATTGTGACCGGAGATAGCCCGGAGGAAATTGCCGCAGAACTGGCCGACAAGATTATGGCGGAGAAAGTATTATGAGCAAAATTTTGGTTTTCATCGATCAATTTAAGGGAACAGCTCTGACCACATCTTGGGAAGCGCTGGGCGCGGGGCAAGAAGTTGCTGGCCAGTTGGGTGGGGAGGTGGCCGCAGTCGTTCTCGGTTCAGATGTTGGAGGAATTGCCACTCAGGCGTTCCAGCATGGCGCCGCCGAAGTTTTTGTCGCCGATGATCCTGCTTTAGCTGATTTCCGCGTCGAACCTTATGCCAGTGTTCTATCCAAAATCGTGGCTGAGGCGGCCCCCGAAGTGATCTTGCTGCCGACCACGACCCGCGGCCGAGATTTAGCGGCTATGACCGCGGTCGATCTCAGTTCCGGTGTGTTGGTCGATTGCACCGCTCTCGAGGTCGTCGCTGGAAAAATCTTGGCAACCCGCCCGATTTATGCCGGTAAAGCTCTCTGTAAAGTGCAATGTAATGCGAATCCGCAGATCGTCACCCTCCGCAGCCGAGCATTCTCAAAACCCGAACCAGATGCATCCAAAACCGGCACCCCAACTCAGGTGGAAGTGGCGCTCGCGGAGGCCGACATTGCGACCCAAGTCATCGACTATGTTGAAGCTGAAGGTGGGGTCAGCCTGAATGACGCCGCTGTGATCGTCTCTGGTGGTCGGGGTGTCAGTAACAACCCCAACCTGACTCCTCCGGACAATTTAGATGATAAAGGCAAGGAAGTTTGGCGGGCTCAACAAGGGTTCAAACTTGTAGGTGATCTGGCCGCAACCCTTGGCGGTGCAGTTGGTGCCAGCCGGGCCTCTGTCGATGCCGGCTATGTGCCCTATGCCCATCAGGTTGGCCAAACCGGAAAAGTTGTATCTCCCGATCTCTATATTGCCTGCGGGATTTCTGGAGCGATCCAGCACTTGGCCGGGATGCGAACAAGTAAAGTTATCGTAGCCGTCAATAAAGATCCGGACGCCCCAATCTTCAAACTTGCTCGATTTGGTGTGGTTGGTGATTTGTTCGAAATTTTGCCACCGCTGACCACGGCCTTGAAAGAATGCCTTGGGAAGTAATAAAGGTGCTTGGTTGGTTAGTTTGATGGTTGGTTGGGTAAGTCATAGATAAGTCTTCAACTACAACAAGCTAACCAACCAGCCAACGAGCAATCTTGCTTTTGTAAACAGACAAAAAAGGTCTTTTTATCTACTTGCGTAAACGCTAGAGAAAATGTTACAATAACGCAGTACCTTAGTACTTTGTACTAGTGTGCTGCGTTTTTTGTTGAGAAGATTCGAGCACTTGCTCATATAGTGTGGCAGTTCCCTGAGGAGGTTGACAATGTTTGAAACCGATGCCATTTATCAAAACGATCCTAAATGGAAAAATGTGAAATTGGGCCACCAGAATAAAGAGACGATTGGCACCTGGGGGTGTTTGTTGACCTCCATGACGATGGTAGCGAACGGATTTGGGGCCAACGAAACTCCTGAATCGTTGATGAACAAACTCAAGAACTCCGGTGGGTTCCAAGGCGCGTTGGTCATCCCCGCCGCGATGCCGAGTGTGGTGCCTGGAATTCGCTATAAAGGTTATCAGCCCTGTGAGAATGCTCCCGCCCCGATTGCTCAGATCGATGCTGCCCTTGGTGCCGGAATGCCCGTAATCGCCCAAGTAGACTGGTCACCTAAAGCTGGGGTCCAAACTCACTGGGTCGTGATCTATAACAAAGAAGGCGATCGCTATTTAATGAAAGACCCCTATCGTTATGGCGGTGACTCCCCCACGAAGAAACTTTATCTGACCGACCGCTATAAGCACAGCGGTAAGAATCCTGCCAATGCGATTACTGGTGTTGTCTGGTTTGAGGGCAATCCCAGCGGCGGTGGCGGAGCCTCGGGAGGTTCATCGGCAGCTGCTCCGGCGGCTCCACCCAAACCGCGCCCGAAAGTCGCGGTACCCTCTGATTCGTTCAAATGCTTTGGTACTGCTGATGGGTTGGCCTTCCGAAATGACCCCAATCTGGCTGGGGCCTTAATTGAACGTTTACCATTAATGGTTGAATTTGATTCGCTGGAAGGTGCGGCCTCCAAAGGCAAAGTTGGCGTGGTCAATGAATGGCTTCATGTCCAAGACCCCCAAGAGCGCCAGGGCTTTGTCGCTGCTTGGTATCTGACTTTGAACGAAAAAGAAGAGGAAGAAAAAGCTGCCCAACCCGTCACTGGTCAAAAAGGTTTAATCGTACACCCCACTACCCATGGGTTGGCTTTACGACGAACGCCAAAAGTGGCCCGTAATACGATGATCCGGCGGTTGCCCCAGAGTGCAAAATTGATTGTAATGGAACCGGAAGCCGAAGCCAAAAAGAAAATTGGGGTTAAAGGGCAATGGCTTAAGGTCAAGAATGTTTCTGGCGCGGTCGGATTTGTTGCTTCCTGGTATGTAACTGCCGCTGAAACTCCAGCTTTGGGGGTTCGAACCGCTGATAAGAGTGCCAGTCCAGACGACGATGATGATATTGTCTTGCAGACCACTACTGAAGGGGTGGCTCTCCGTACTGAAACCCGAGTAGCCCCTGAAACGCTCATCAAACGGATGCCGCACGCTGCTGAAGTCGTTGCCGACGATGATGATGCTGGCAAAGTTGGTGTTTATGGTCAGTGGATCAAGGTGAAAGATATTGAGGATGATGAAGGCTGGGTAGCCGCCTGGTATGTCACTCGTAGATAGTCTGATAAGCGACGGGAAACTTGGTTTAAAAAGTAAAGAACGCGGTTCCAGTATTGGAACCGCGTTCAATTTTATTGAGACTGGTAATTCTATTCTGTTGAAGCAGCAAAGTATAGCGTACTAATGCCGGGCCCACGGTGATTATCGATTGACTTTGCTAGATCAAAACCGTATCCAGAGAGGATGTTGATGTGGCTGTTATTCCCAGACCAGGTGCGCGTTACCCAAAAGCGACTCTGTAGTTCGGGTGGTAAGTGGTGAATAATGTAATCATACAAGAGGCGGCCCGCCCCTCGACCCCGATAAGAATTAGAAACACCAATCGTTGTAATGTAGTTACAAGGACTGAATTCGGGTAATGCTTCAATTGTATAGTTATGCCGAAAAGACAGGAAACCAATTGTCTCGTCTGCTTGTTGGGCCAGGATAACGGCTTGTTGTTGGATATCTTCAAAATAATCTTCCAGGGTGTTTTGGGAGATCGCCGCAGTCCCATTGAGTGCCATAGCGACAGTACTCCCTCGAGCTGAAAGTGGTGGGACAAACTCGTGATCGATATTTTTTAGTATTTTCCAGATCGCAGTCTGGTTTACGGTAGCAGTTGGGTCAGAAATGAAGATTGTAATCGGTTTTGTTGCAATTTTTGTCATAGATTTGCCTTAGGAATTCAGATTATCATAACCTACGTCTGCGCCGGCAGCAAGCAAATTAGTAATTTGGATATTTGGATAAATTTACGCCTATTGCGCATAATAAAATCTCTAGTATAATATTTTCAGTACTTTAGTACCGGTTTTTCAATTTTACCCTGTAAAAAATAAATAGTGATTGTCGAAATTCAGGAGAAGACATTATGGGAAAAATCGTAACTATTCACTCCTTCCGGGGGGGGACCGGCAAAACCAATATCTCAGCCAATATCGCGGGTTTATTAGCCAAAATCGGCCTGAAAGTCGGGCTGATGGATACGGATATCCAATCGCCAGGGATCCACGCGTTATTTGGTTTAGATGATGGCAATATTAACAACACGCTCAATGATTATGTATGGGGTAATTGCAAAATTGAGGACGCGGCGCATGATGTCACTGCTGAACTTGGGGGGGATGCGGAAGGGAAGCTCTATCTGGTCCCCTGCAGTATAAAAGCCAGCGATATTGCCAAAATTTTGCGCGAGGGCTACAACAACGCCAAATTGGGAGATGCACTCAAATCCTTAGACGAGGCGCTTGGACTGGATGCTCTGGTTGTTGATACGCATCCGGGCTGTGGCGAGGCCACGTTGTTGACAATGGCGATGGCCGATGTTTTGGGATTGATCCTGCGCCCAGATCAACAAGATTATCAGGGCACGGGGGTTACCATGCGGCTGGCTCAAAGTCTTGAAGTGCCCTCTATCAAGATGATTGTCAACAAATCACCGGCTCTTTTCAACCCCGAAATGGTAAAAGATAAGGTCGAACAGGCTTATGGCAGCGATGTAACGGCAGTTATTCCACACTCCGATCAATTGATGGCGTTATCCAGCGCGGCTGTCTATGCCATCAAGTATCCGGAGGATGCTGTCACAAAGCAATTCAAGCAAGTCACCAAATCGCTATTGACGTAATCCGCAAAGGAGAAGACATGAGCACTGTGAATAATTCTCAAGACACCCCGAAAAAAATCGGTTTTCGTCATTGGAAGATTTCTGTCAAGCTGTTGGTAGTGATGCTGTTACTGATCCTCATTCCGATGGGTGTCGGAACTTATATCAGTACCGAAACCGGTGGCGATCTGCTTGAACATGAATCAATCGTTAACTTGGAACGCCTGGCGTACAGTACGGCCCAACGTATTCAACAACTACTATCTGATAATCACGAGTTCATCCATTTCACGTCCAAAAATAGGGATGTCATATCTTATTTAAATGCCGCTGAAGATGTCCCGCTGGATACGCAACCGTTGTATTATGTCATTCAGTCGATGCTGAACTCGAACTCCTTCATCAACCTTGCCAGCGTATTCGATCAAGATGGGACGGTTGTAGCCCACAGTAACGAAATTTATCTTGGAAAGAATTACAAATTCCGGGATTATGTTCAGGTAGCCTTGGATGGGGAAGAATATACTTCTGGAATTCTGATTGGTACCACAGATGGCAAACCTGGGATCATCAGCTCAGCTCCGGTCTCTGATGGGGCCAATACCATTGGTTTGATCTCTACCCGCATCAAAGGAGATTTAATTACCGATATTTTGCGCAGCACCCTCAGTATGAAAAGCAAGGATCTTGATGATAGCGAACTGACTGCCATCGATATTTACTTGATCGATAAATATGGCATCGTTATGAGCCATTCGAACCCCGATTCAGAATGGCTGTATCGGAGTTTGGGATCCGTATCTGAGCAGGACAAAGAGATCATCAAGGGGGCCAAAATGTTGGGGTTAGATTGTCCGGAGGGAGATGGTGAGTGCACCAAAGTTCGGATTCCCGAAGAGATGTTTGCGCTCCAATCATTAGGGGATTCATTATTGTTAGGTCTCAAGGAGCGGACCTCGGGCAGCGCCAAATATTGTTTGACCGATGATCTGTTGACAGCTACCGATCAGACCGAAGCACAATGTAATGGCGACCGCCATGTGGTTGGCTACTCCCCGGTTTTTACCTCCAATGATCCTGATGCTGCGGGTCTCTTTATGGTGGTGGTTGATATCCCCGAAACAGAATTCCTATCGGGGATCAACCAACTCATCATTAGCAGCTTGATCGTCGCCCTGATTATGGGCGTCCTGGGCATCCTAATTGCTTTGTTCGTCGCGCGGATGTTATCTAAACCGATCACTCGCCTGGCCCGCGCGGCGGCCGATGTTGAGGCTGACCGTCCCTTTGAACCCGAAGATATTGCCGATGTTAGCGAGCAGGGCGATGAGGTCGGACAATTATCCCGTGTCTTCTCGAACATGGTCATGGCCTTACGGGCCAGAATGGCCGAACTCCAAACGATCTACGAAATTGGGCAAGAGATCAGTGCGGGGGTCGATTTTGAGGACACGCTGAAATATATCTTATCTTCGATCCGTAAGGTCATCCATTATGAAATGGCCGAACTGAGTTTCTATGTTGAGAGCCAGCGCCAAATGATGGTTCGTACCGATGCTGATTTTGTCTCCGATGATCGCGATCACGATATCATGTACTACGAACCTGAGACCGCCCGCATCTATGACATTGATAAGGGGATTATGGCTCGCTTAGTGAGTCGCGGTTCAGCCCTTTTGGTTGCCAACATGACCGAAGACCAAGACTTGGAAGCGGGTGATGAACGAAAATGGAAAGATGACGATGCTAAATCTTACTTGGGGGTGATCCTAAAGGCAAAGAGTAAAGTTATTGGTTCAATTGAGTTAGTGAACCGGGAACCCTATCAATTTGATGAAGATAATGCGCGCTTGCTATCCAGCATTGCCGTCCAGGCTGCGATCGAAGTTCAAAATGCGCTGGATATTCAAGAACGTGAACGTCAGCTTGAGCAACAAATTCTGAACATGGATATCGTCATCGACCAGGAGAAACAGGATCAACAGGTCGAGGCGATCACGGATGATGAATTCTTCCAAGAATTAGTAGAAATGAAGAAGGAAGAACCCAAAGCTGAAGAAGAGTGATTTGATTAGGGGCCATATCAAGGTGATGATATGGCCCTTTTGGTTATATGTTTCATTGCAGGAGAATGAATTATGTTATCAACCGAACAAAAGATCACCTTATTAAATAGTGTATCCGCGCTAAGCAGCTTGACCCATGATCAGCTTGAGGATTTGGCCGCGAAGAGTACGGTGCAAGTCTTTTCGGCGGGAGAAAAGATTTTTTCGCAAGGAGACGAAGACGGTGGGGTATATATTGTGATCAAAGGTCAAGTGACCCTGGATCGCGAGATCTCAGATGATACGGATACAGTTTCTATACGGACTGTTAATGAGGGGTCTTATTTGGGAGAAATCTCCCTCTTCTATGATGCGGTTCGTTCAGTGACCGCTCAGGCCGTCCAAGATACGGTTGTGCTCAGTCTGGATCATGATGCTTTTTGTGCCTTTTGCCGCAAAAACCCCGATGTTTTAATTGAGCTTAATCATGTGATTTGCCAGCGCTTAGTCGAAGCATATGATAAGATATCAGAAATAAAAATGGGCAAAAAGCCCGTCGAGTTACAACACTTGTTAGATAAATTAGATTTCTAAAGTTTGGGTTTACAGGAATCAATGTAAGGAAGGAAATTATGGACGAATTCAAAAATCACCATCCTGTCTTAGAACTGGCCTGGAAACGCTTTGCCGAATTGAATGAAAATTCAATGAAGCATCAAGATGATTACATGAAGCAGCGCCGCATCATCATCGTTTTGGCAGTTTTGGCGACTTTGTTTGCCATTATCGTTGATGGTTATGGCGATTTCATCGGTGCCTGGAAGGTCTTTGATTTCCCCGTGGGAACAATCGTTGAATGGATTTTCCAACTGCTCTTGATCATGACACCCATTGTCAGTTCAGCGATTGCGGCCTTTTCCAATAAGTTCCAACAAGGTGCTAAATATCTGGCCATGCGTGGTGCCGCGGAAGAAATATTAAAAGAAATTTATACCTACCGTACGGTGCTTCAAGGGGAATCCGACCGCCATAAGTGGCTCAATGAACGACTGGGTACCATCCAACGCAATATGTTCAAAGCCGTCAGTGGTGAATTGGTTCTGAAGCCTTACAAAGGTAATGTGCCACCCTACTATGATCCTGATCCAGTCAATGGCTATGGTGATCCAGGATTTACTGACATCACAGCCGAAGAGTATATGGAATATCGCCTTGAAGATCAACTGGCATGGCACATCAAGAAAATCCAAACCTTGCAGACTGAGCGCAAGCGAATTCAGATTTTAATCTTGCTCTTTGGTGGTTTGGGTGCCCTCCTGGCTGCGTTAGGCCCGGGTTTCTCCATCTGGGTCGCGCTGACCTCCTCCCTGGTTGGGGCCTACGTCGGCTGGGAAGAACTACGCGGCCTCGATTTACGCGTGACCAATTACAGCCGAGTGATCTTAGAACTTAATTTGATCCGAGATACCTGGTTGACACTGGATGAGCGCGAGAAGACCGGCGAAGAGGCTATAAAATTAATCCGCGGCACCGAAAAAATACTCTGGACCCAGCACTCCCAGTTCCTCAAAGCCATGCAAGAAGAATTCGCCGAAGCCGAAGGCAAAGAGGCCGAGCTCATCGAAAATGTCATTCAAAAATCCAAAGAATCAGCCGAAGAGTTGCAACAGAAGATCTTTGATGAAGCCGAAGGTGTGGTTACCGATGCCATTGATAGTGCTCTAGAACGAGTTGCTCTGGGGGTAGAAGATTCTGCCGCCGAAGTTACTACTGGAATGGCTCGGATTGCTGAAGAAGTTGAAGATTTTTATGATCGTCGGGCGGCCGCGATGGCTGCTCAGGCTGAGGCCAGAGCTGAAGGTTACGAAGAAGAAGTATTTGATGATGAGTTTTATTTTGAGGAAGATATCACCGCCACAGTAGATGCCGCCCTCTCAGAAGCTTCAGCTATGGATAGTACTGCCGCCGGGGTTTCAAATGAAGTCGAAGCCAACGTCCAAGCTGCAGAAACATATGCCAGCGAAATCCAAGATGTTGACGACGATGACTTTGTCGATGAAGTCTTCGATGATGATTACGGTGATGATGATATCTTTGATTCAGTTGCCGATGATGATGATTGGGATAACGTGTCCGGCTCGAATAGTTAGGTTGGTTCGTTGATATCAGTTTTAGGTGACAGTCATTTAGAGAAAAACAAATCACAGTGACTGTCACCTTTTATTTCTGATTACAAACTGCATTTTTTCCAGCTTTTTTGAGGAGTTGACGATGAGTGATAAAACCAAAGATGCCCTGAAAGATTTGTTGAGCAATGTTACCGAGGATAAACCGGATACCGAAGCCGCGGCGATGGAAGCGGCAAAGCCTGAGAAAGAGGAAAAATCCGCCCTCGATGCATTGGAGGCTGATCCGCCTCCAGAAAAGAAACCAGCCCGTAAATCTGCCCCGAAAAAAGAAGCAACCGAGACCCCAGCAGCTGATACTGCCGAGATCGAAGAAGTGGTGGTCGAAAAAGCGGTCGCCGCGGTAAAAGCCCAGCTCAAAGACGCGGTCGATGATGCCGTCAAAGGCGCGATTGAAGATGCCAAGGGTGATATTGAGGAGATTGCGGAGGAAGTAATCGAAGAAATTGCTGAAGAAGAAGATGAAGAAGAAGAACCCTTCCGCCAGCACGGGGCCCAATCTCGCGAGGCCAAACCGCATGCTTTTGTGGTTATGCCCTTTGGAACCAAATACGGCGCGGAGGGGCAAGTTTATAACTTCAACGCCATCTATCAAGATTTGATCAAACCCGCCCTGATCGATGCCGGTTTTGAACCCTTCCGGGCCGATGATGAGACCGCCACTGGCGACATTCTCACCGATATGTTCCAGGAACTCCTCCTGGCGGATTTGGCGATCTGTGATCTCAGCATCGACAACGCCAATGTGTTCTACGAATTAGGCATCCGCCATGCCTTCCGCAAACGCGGCGTGGTCCACATTCAAGCGGGACGGGCCTATATGCCCTTCGACATTTTCAACGTGCGCACCATTCCCTATAACATCGGTGAAGATGGCTTACCTGATCCAGATCATTTAGAGAAAGATATTCAAGCCATAGCTCGTACTTGCCGCGATACCTGGGCCACCGACAAAGATGCCATCCACAGCCCGGTCTTCAACCTGCTGACCGGGCTCGACGAACCTGACCGCCGCGACCTGCGCACGCCCCTCGCAACCGGTTTCTGGCGCGAATACAACGAGTGGCGCCAACGAGTGACCGTCGCTCAACGGCAAAAACGGATCGGTGACATCATGCTGCTGACCGAAGAAATCAGCAACCCTCTTATCAAAGAAGAGGCCATCGATCAGGCTGGGTCAGCCTTGCGCAGCATGAACCGGGACGAGTTGGCCCTGCAGCAATATCGGGCCGGGATCGAGCTTAACTCAGAAAATATGCATTTCCACCGGGAAGAGGCCTTCCACCTCAATCGCCTGGGGCGAGTGGATGAAGCTATCGTCAAACTCGAAGATTTACTCGGCGATCATCCGACCGACACCGATGCGACCGCTTATCTAGGCCGGATTTATAAAGATATGTGGACCGAATCTTGGATCGAAATTGAAGATGATGCCAAACGTATCCAGGAAGCCTTTGACTCGAATCACTGGCTGGTGAAATCGATCCTAACTTATATGCGGGGCTACTACGCCGACCTCAACAATTACTATCCTGGCATCAACGCCCTGACTTTGGCGATCATTCTGGATCACTTGGCCGAGCGCTTCGAGGATGATGACGATCCCGATGTCGAAGAAGTTCGCCGACTGCTCCCCATGTTACGCGGCACCCTCCAATTCTCCCTGGAGAATATGACCAAAGACGATTTCACGGCCAATTATTGGACTCTTGTATCGTTGGCAGATTTGATGGTGATGACCGCCGATCATCCGAAAGTAGTTAAACGAGCCTATAAAAAGGCGCTGACTGCTGCCCGTAAGAACATCTTTAATTTGCAGGCTTCCCTGTCCCAATTGGATATGCTCGATGCGCTGGAGTTGCGGCCTGAATTCGTCAACATGGGTGTTTCGGTTCTCAAAGACGAAATCCGGCGGATCCGCAAAGATGAAATTGATGAGGATCAACAGGAAGAGGCGAAACCCAAAATCCAAAATGTGTACCTGTTCTCAGGACATAAAATTGACGCAGAAGACCGCGGGGAACAGCGTTTCCCGGCTGAGATGGAGGAAGAAGTCCGCAAGAAAATTGATGAAGCGCTGAAGAATTATGAGGCTGGTCCGGGCGATATTGCTTTTACATCCGGAGCCGCCTGCGGGGGCGAAATCATCTTCATCGAGGCCTGCATGGAATTGGGTTTGGAGGTTGAAGTTCACCTACCATTTGCAGAGCCGCGCTATATCAAAGATAATGTCACCATCGGCGGGGATGAATGGGTCGATCGGTTCTACAATCTGCGCAACCACCCCATGGTCAGTATTCGCCAACAACTAGATCATGTTGGTAAAGTCAAGGGTGGGGATGATCCCTACGAACGCAATAACCTGTGGTCGATGTACTCCTCGCTCCTCCACGGGGTCGACCGCGTTCGTCTGATAGCGCTGTGGGATGGCTTGAATACGCCCGCGGTGGAAGGCGACAAATTGCTGGTCTCTCATATGGTCGAAGAGATGCGCCACATGGGTGGTAAGGTCGATCACATCAACACCCAAAAATTCGACTACTGGCAGGCGGGTGGCAAAGTTGGCAAAGCCCTGGATGCCTTAGCTGGTCTCTAAGACGAATTTCTGAAAAGAAAAACCGAGTTTCTGGCAGAAACTCGGTTTTTTTGTTTAATCTAATTCAATAAGATTTTCAACTATTTTATGACTGGGATAAACCCAGATTTCATTTTTTATCCCCCGGGCGAGATGAAATCGACCCGCAGGGACAGTTTCGGCCCCCTCCAGGGAGAAAACGGTCACCATTTGATCAGGATCTCCATTTGTAAATTCGGTGAGTGGAACCATGGCAACCGTGGCTGTTTTCTTGAATATTCCGGACCCGGGTTCTTCCTCTTTATGTGATTTCTCGAAAATATCGCGTTCAACTGGCCAACTGTCGGTTGGGTCATCGGCACTACTGACGATATAATCCCCTGTTTTCCCCATTAGGGTCCCTCCCCAGGGGACTTCAATTTCAAAGGTTTGGGGTTCATCCGGCGCAGGCAAAAATTGTTTGGCAATGCGCCGATCACGATAGCCATAAATTGTGTATTTGGCATTTCTAACCACATCATCATCTGAGCGAAGTACAACTGGATCTGACATCATTGAATAATAATAGCACAATTGTGCTAGATTTTCAATAAGATTTAACGGCTGGGGTGCATTTCAACTTGGGGGTGAGTTGTAGGCCAAATGCCACATTTTATCGAA
>CAYVQU010000073.1:0-24437 GCA_964453155.1 uncultured Anaerolineales bacterium
AACTTTTGCTGTTTTGAGGAGGGTCTAGCACCCTTTTTGCAGTAGAGTCAGTTAATGGTAATAAATATCTTGGGCTTTTCTCCGCCATAAATACTGGATAACAAACTGCGAGCATCATCGATATACAAAATACATATATGAGCGGATCAATTTTCTTTCTTAGCAAGATAAGGAGAAATGTAATACTTACTCCCGCAAATATAAATAATGTCGAAAATTTTGCCAGGATTTTTGTAATAAAAACTGGTTCAAGGAATTTATTGAATCGATAAGAGCCCGAAAAATTCTGGTAAATCTGCCCAGGTAACATACGGATAGATTTCAACGAAAAATTTGAAATTTCAAGAATTTTTGGTGTCCAGAATGTTGATAGATCGGACTTTAGATATTGGAAAGTTAAAAAAGCGAATAGCATCCCAAAACAAAAAAGAGGTATCAGTTGAAATT
The DNA here is from genome assembly GCA_964453155.1 of uncultured Anaerolineales bacterium. Taxonomy (GTDB): domain Bacteria; phylum Chloroflexota; class Anaerolineae; order Anaerolineales; family UBA11858; genus CAYVQU01. The sequence continues at coordinate 448 of CAYVQU010000073.1, forward strand.
GGCGATTAGCGAAATATTGATAAGCTACTATCGGCAATAATCCAACCAACCATAATGGTTGAGCCTGAAATACTACAATTAAAAATATTCCAATAATAAATGATAAAAACTTTGACCGCTCAAATTTTTGATGGAATACTAGATACAAAATAATTGCGGTAAGTGTGAATGCAGTTAAATAACCGCCTCTGCTTTCATTGACCAAACGGCCCAAGCCGGGGAAAATAAAAATAATAGGACGATATAGACGGTTCCATTCCATCCCTTTTTTATGGCCAATTGGTCTAGCGCCAAATAATAGAAGATGACACCAGCTAGCCAGAGAAACAGCATGGATACTTTTACACTTACCGCCGAAAAACCCCCAATAACATACGCCAGGCTTATGAAGAGAACTTCAACGAAGGAAAAACCATAATTTTGCCCATAGAAAAAAACTGGGATTTCTTTACCTTCAAAAAAGTGTTTAGCCATTAACCCCAGAACGGCTTCATCACCGTCTAACACCATGTTCAAGCTCAATAATTGCGGTAATCGCGAAATTATGCCAATAGATACCAGAAAAAGAATAATAAGCGTCTTATTGGATAATACTTTTTGACTTCGTCTGATCATTTGGCGTTGTCCATCCTGAATTCGATCCGCATTATAACAAAAGCGTCGGATAAATGTATAACTCACGTTACGCAGCAGCCGAAGCTAGTTTCATCGCCGACCGCAGGATGGAATCAGGGATCTTGCTCGAGACCGATGGCTCCCTCCACAACGTTATCAAAATTCGGCCTCCGATGCCATTCTCGCAGGTAGATGCTGATATACTTGTTGAAGATTTTGATGGAGGTTTGTTAGTTGGATGGTTGGTTCGTTCACCATCTCAGCCCACCAATTCTAATCAAACCATCCGCCAAACCAACTATCTTATAACAGGCAGAAAAGCACAATTTTTTGGACACGGATCAACGCGGATTTTCACGGATTTTTCTGATATTTTTGCCCGATCCGTGTTCGTCCGTGGAATCCGTGACCCATTATTATTGATCTGGGAACGTACTTTTATGGCTGTGCTGAGTATAACCAACAACCCGGCCAACCAACACCCTAAAATGGATCCCCGTTCTCCCTACTACCGTCAGGCCCGCGATGATTTTCGCCGCGCCCGGCGGCAGGCCCAACTCAAAGAAATTGTCAATTGGGTCCGGGGTAAACCCAATTATCTACTCCCGTTTGAGATCGTTCGGAAACATCTGCGGGCTACGGGTGAAGAAAAACGCGGTTTGCAACAAGTTCCATTGGATGCCATTATCGGCAGCGTGGGGCGCTACTCGGATTTCACGCGGGATTTTTTACCCCGCTCCGATTTTGCCCAAAATCGCTGGACCCGGGTCAAAGCCGCCTTTCGCAGCCTTGAGGAAATGCCCCCCGTAGACCTGTATCAGATTGGCGAAGCATATTTTGTCCTCGACGGCAATCACCGGGTCTCCATTGCGCGAGGGCGAGGTGCCAAAGTTATTGCGGCCTATGTCACCAAAATTCAGTCCAAAGTCCCCCTAACGCCCGATACCGATTTGGATGAGCTCATTCTAAAAGCTGAATATGCCACTTTTTTAGAAGCAACTCAGTTCGATATATTGGTGCCTGAGGCCAATTTAGCTGTCACTGTACCCGGACGTTACAAAATAATTACCGATCAAATTGCGCAATTTCACCAAGCTCAAGGTCCATCCTTTTCGGATTCACTCCAGGAATGGTACGCCCAAGTATATCTCCCGGTTATAAAAATCATTCGCGCCCGGGGCATTCTCCGTGATTTCCCCAACCGGACCGAAACCGACTTGTTTGTGTGGATTCTCTCTCATCAGGAGCGGCTGCAGGCTAATTTGGGTTGGAACTTGGCCGCGCCGGTGGCGGCCACCGATTTAGCAACCCGATTCGGACGACGCCCCCAACGGATTGCGGCCCGTCTCGTCAATCGTCTGCGGAAGATGATCATCCCGGCCCCCATTGAGCCTGGTCCCCGTCCAGGAAAATTTCGCCAACATCAACAGGAAGTTCATGCCCACGACCCGGCCCATCTCTTCACGCATATGTTGCTGCCCATCAGCGGGACCGAAAATAGCTGGCAAGCCCTGGAATTAGGTCTCCGCCTGGCCTGGCGGGAAGAAGCTCATTTACTCGGACTCCACATTCAACGGCCAGGAACCCCCACAAGTTCAGAAGAAAAACTGAAGATCAAAACTCGATTTGAAGAACGTTGCCGGGAGGTCGGTTTACCCGGAAATCTGGCTTTTGAAGAAGGCAATGTTGTCAACCAAATCGTCAGAAGGGCAAGTTTAAGTGATTTGGTGATCATTCACATGGCGCATCCGCCCGACAATCACCCCCTAACGCGGGTCGAATCGGGTATCCGCAAATTAATCCAGCGGTGTCCGCGGCCAATCCTGACGGTCCCCAAAGTCCCTGCCAATTTAGAAAGGTTATTAGTGGCCTATAATGGCAGCCCCAAATCGGCAGAGGCTTTGTACGCCGCGGCATATTTCGCCGGTCGCTGGGAGGTGCCATTATGGGTGCTAACTGTGGCTGAGCCCCATAAAGTAAAACCAAAAATTCTAAATCACGCCCGGTATTACGTCCGTTCTCAACAAATTTCGGCTACTTTTATGCAAAAGAATGGGCCGATCGCTGAGACAATTTTAGAGGTTGCTACAGCTAATCAGATTGACTTGATTTTTATGGGCGGATACAGTCGGCCGCCGGTGATTGAAATGGTTTTAGGAAGCCCTCTCGATCAAGTTTTATACGCCGCGCAAATCCCGATCCTGGTCTGCCGTTAATCTAATCGCAAATCCGTCTCCCGATAACCATAGGCGTTAATGACCAGGGTATCCTCCACCCGGGTTTTGGTTTGGGTATCAGTTTTATACACATGAATGTGCCCATGAAAAAGATATTTAGGCTTAAAAACTTTGATCAGCCAGCGGAAGGCCTTGATCCCCTGGTGGGTTAAATCATTTTTGTCGTGAATTTTCCAGGGTGGGGCATGGCTGACAAAAATATCCAGAGCCCGGCCATGTACCAGGCGATTCCATAAGAAATGGGGGGCCAAGCTTAAGACGTGTTCCCACATTTCCCCTTGAGTAGATTGGAATTTCCCGCTCGATTTATACCGGACGCTGCCCTCAACCCCCGCGAGGAAAACGCCTTGCCAACTGATGATCCGGCGATGGAGATCAAAACACCCCCGCGGGCCGGTGCGCACGCCATCGGCATGATACTCGCGTTCATGATCATGATTTCCCCGGACAAAAAACAGTGGTTTATGGAGGGTCTCTGAGACCGCTTCCAAGTAATAATAGGGTAAATCGCCGCAACTGATAATAAAATCCACCGCGTCGAACTGATGCTCAACACTTGGAGATTTCAGGAAGACAAATTGGCGGTCGCTGATACTGAGTAGTTTCAAATTAGCCTCACAATCGGAGTGCTTATACTCGGCAATCGAGTCGCTGTCAACCTGAGGGCGGTATAATCTTTGAATATGCCCAAACTTTATCAAATTTCCCTACCCCCAGCCCAAACCGTCCCGATTGTTGCTAGCATTCCGCATGCGGGTGAATTCATCCCTGCCGAGATTGCCAATCAGATGCATCCCGAACACATTGATTTCCCCTACCACACCGATTGGCATGTCGATAAATTGTTCAAATTTCTCCCCGGTTTAGGCCTACCAGTTATTTCTGCCGATATTTCCAGATATGTGGTCGATCTGAATCGGGCGGCCAAAGAACCGCTCTTCGGAACCTTCCAAGATTCTCCCATATTCCTACAAACCTCAGATGGGCTGGCTTTGTATCACACCCGGCCAGACGCAGATTCAGTGAAAAGCCGGATCCCAACCTATTACGAACCTTATCATCAGCAATTAAAAAGCCTGCTCGAACAAACTCGTAACAAATTTGGGACAGCTTATCTCTTGGATTTGCATAGTTTTCGCAGCCATTATCTTCCCCAAGATGTGTGTTTGGGAAATCTAAACGGGACAACCTGCTCACTAGAATTTATCAGTGGCATCCAAACCAAACTTGAAGCAGCTGGATTATCCGTTATTGCCAATGAAAAATTTATCGGGGGGCACATAACCGCCCATTACGCCCAAATGGAAAAGGTTGAAACGTTACAAATTGAATTTCGCCGGGCTTTTTACCTAAATGGTTTTGAATTGAAAAACCAGCAAAAACCAACATCCGATTCCACCCAATTTTTGGTGGCTCAAGAAAAATTACAGAATATTTTCGACCGCGTATCGCGGGGCATACTGCGGGGCGATTTTTTCTAAGACTTTTTATTCTCAACCAAAAAGAAATATTTCAACTCACCGTCCTGTCGCAAAGAACTCAGAGATTTACATTAAATAAATCATGTTACGCACGACAGAAAACTAAGCTAGAAAAACCATCCCTTCGACTGTGCTCAGTGCAGGCTCTGAGTAGCGATAGGATATCGAGGGGTGATTTTATTCGGACAACCCGCACCCTTCGATATGGTCCTTCGGACCTACTCAGGCCTGTCCTGAGCCTGTCGAAGGGATGCGAACTGCGTAACATCTATTAAGTAAGTATCCTGGTGCGCGCTGTGGGTTTGCGGAAAAACATTAATATGCTGACACCTAAGATAAATATCCGCTCAATTTATTCAAAATGTGCAGCCGGAAGGTATTTTACGCATACGGTAACGACCCTGAAGCGCTCAATCTCATCCACCTCAAAACTGTAATCGCCATACCGCACCGAATCACCCACTTTAGGGAAATTAGCCAGTTCGGCTGTGATGAACCCCCCCAACGTGCTGAATTTGCCCTGATGATCGATCTCTAAGCCCAATAAATCGGCGACTTCGGTAATCGATTCGCTGCCCGCAATTCGCCAGGTGCCATCGGTAACTTGTTGGGGCACGGCTGCCACCGGGCTGTGCTCATCTTCAATCTCACCTACTATGACTTCCAAAACATTTTCGAGGGTAATCAAACCCTCCGTGCCCCCATACTCGTCAACAACAATGCCTAATTGACGACCGGCGCGGGTCAAGGTGGTAAATACTTGCGGCAAAGATACACCCTCGGGGATAAAAACCGCCGGGCGCAAATGCTCTGTCAGATGATCGTCAGAATCGGCCCACATCAAATCTTTGATATGAATATAGCCCAAAATATGATCGACATCATTCTCAATAATTGGATATCGGGAAAATCCGGCGCGTTTGGCAATTTTTAAGGCGGACTTGATGGGGATATCGGCCTCTAAGGATACGATCTCGGTCCGCGGGGTCATCTCATCCCGGGTGGAACGATCGGCGTAATCGAATACTCGGGCGATCATCCGTTCCTGGATCGGAAGTATCACCCCCTCAGCCGCGCTCCGATGGACCAATATTTCGATTTCCTCAGGGCTGGCAGTTTCTTCATCACTGTCAGCCTCCCCAAAAATCCCCAATACCACGTCAGCAGAGGTTAACAAAAATCGAATTGGCCATTTTAGAAACCGGATCAGAAATTCAAAAAATCCAACGATGGCAGTCGCCAATCGCTCGGGATTGCGAATGGCCAAGCGCTTCGGCACCAGCTCGCCAAACAGCAGAGAAGCATAGGTAATGACCAATACGACCAACCCTAAAGCGAGTTGGTCAGCATAGGCCGATATTGCCGGGATGCGCGCGAAAAAGGGTCCCAACCGCCGGGCTGCCTCCACCCCACCTACAGCAGATGCCAAAGTAGCTACGAGCGTAATTCCCACCTGGACGGTCGCCAAAAATTCGGCCGGATGTTCACGCAAATTTAGGGCCCGTCGGGCCCGTGTATCTCCATCTTCTGCCCGGGCTTGCAACCGGATTTGCCGCACCGAAACAATTGCCATTTCGGAAGCGGCAAAAAAGCCATTGGCAAGTATTAGAACCGCGATAAATACAAAATCTGTAATCATAAGCTTTTACCGTATCTGCAGCCCAAATTTTTCTTAAGGAATTTGGTAGGGGATGCAGAAAGAGAGAGAAAAGATGTTTATTCCTTACGCCGCTTGATCCATTTTTCAACCTCGACAGCCCAGAAAACTAGCGTGCTGGCAACCAGACTAATGAGCAATTCGGGGAGTGGCAGGGCCTGGGTACCAAATAAGTTTTGCGCCGGGCCCCAATATGTGATGAACAATTGCAGCACCAGGGTCAAAACGACTGCCCCCAACATCGGTTTATTGGTGAACAGCCCAATCCTGAAAAGTGAATCCCGATCCGAACGGATCGCGAGGGCATTGCCCATTTGCGAAAGCGTGAGGGTTGTAAAGACCATCGTTTTCCAATAAGGATTGCCCGTCAGGAAACCCCACAACCCGACCCCCAATGAAACCAGCCCCATGAACGGTCCGACCCACAGGATATCGAAACCCAACCCGCGGGCAAAAATACTCTCATCCGGGGGATGGGGCGGGCGATCCATTGTATTGCGTTCGGGGGGTTCAATTCCCAAAGCCAGACCTGGCAGCCCATCAGTCACGAGGTTGATCCACAAAATCTGAATGGCTTTGAGGGGCAGCGGCAGTCCAAAGAAAGGCGCCAACAGCATAACCATGATCTCCCCAACATTACTCGTCATCGTGTAACGAATAAACTTGCGAATGTTATCGTAAATCGTCCGCCCTTCGGCAACTGCTTTTACAATGGTCGCGAAATTATCATCTAGCAGCACCATATCGGCCGCTTCTTTGGAGACATCGGTGCCGGTGATTCCCATGGCAACGCCAATATCACTACGCCGGAGGGCGGGCGCATCGTTGACCCCATCCCCCGTCATGGCGACGATATGGCCCCGGTTCTGCAAAGCAGCAACAATTTTGAGTTTATGTTCGGGGGATACCCGCGCATAAACCGAGACATCTTCGACCACGTCTTCAAGATCAGGGTCCGACATGGTGGCCAGTTGACGGCCGGTAAGAATCTGACTGTCTTCCCCAGCAATCCCCAAATCTTTGGCAATCCGCAAGGCCGTCAGGGGGTGGTCGCCCGTAATCATCACCGGGCGAATGCCCGCGGCTTGACTGGTATCAACTGCGGCTTCTACCTCGGGTCGGGGTGGATCGATCATGGCAGTCAGGCCGATAAAGGTCATTTTGGCTTCCATGGTGCCATCATCGGGAACTACAGGGACAGTGGTCATCGGGCGGAAAGCTACCCCTAGAACCCGCTGTCCATCTTCGGCCAGTTGATTATTCGCCGCAATAATCCGGTTTTGCAGATCTTCATCCAACGGAACAGCTTGATCACCAGACCAGACTTGGGTCGTGATGGCGAGCATTTCATCCACTCCGCCTTTACAGAAGGCCACATAGGGACTCTCTCGCCAGGGCGCTTCGGTTGGATCATCGGCCGGGATGTTGACTTGATGAACCGTTGTCATCCGTTTACGCTCGGAAGTAAATGGCGCTTCCGCTACTCTGGGCCAGCGCTGGTCGAGTTCGTCTTTCCATAACCCGGCTTTGGCCGCTGCGATGAGCAGGGCACCCTCGGTCGGATCACCGATGGCTCGACAGCAATCATCTGCACTAAGTGCCTCCTGTAGAGCCGCATCGTTGACGAGCGCGGCCGCTTTGAGCAATAAACCCAAACTACGAACCGGGGGATTTTCAGCCGGGCGAAATTCACCATCTAGCACTGGCAGCCCTTTTTCGAGCACAGCGTCCATTGATTGGGTTTCGCCGAGAACATCCAGAACGGTGACAGTCATCCGATTTTCGGTCAGGGTACCGGTTTTATCAGAGCAAATCGTCGTCACAGACCCCAGGGTTTCGACCGCGGGTAGTTTGCGAATCAGGGCCTGCCGACGCAGCATCCGTTGAGCACCCAGGGCCAGAGAAATTGTGACCACCGCCGGAAGCCCCTCGGGAATGGCGGCGACCGCCATCGCGATGGCCGTAATAAACATTTCGGTCACTTTTTCGCCGCGCAGCAGTCCAAGAACAAACACAATGGCCACGATTCCGATCGAAGCCAGGGCTAACGATTGCCCAAGTTGGGCCATTCGCCGCTGCAGCGGGGTTTGTTCCCCCTCCACCGACTGAATGAGCTCAGCAATCCGTCCTAGTTGGGTCAGCATTCCGGTTTCGACCACCACCGCAACCCCCCGCCCATAACTGACCGCCGTCCCCATGTAAACCAGGTTTTTCCGGTCTCCCAAAGGGAGGTCATCCCCCTCCAGGGTGGCGGTCTCCTTGTCGATGGCATGGGATTCACCGGTTAGGGAAGCCTCCATCACTCGCAGGCTGGCCGTTTCGATCAAGCGCGCATCAGCGGGAACCGCACTACCAGCTTCGAGCAGGATCACATCACCGGGGACCAAGTCATGAGCTTCAATTTCCATGACTTGGCCCTCACGCCGAACTCGTACAATCGGGGCGGCCATCTGTTTGAGGGCTTGCATGGCCTGTTCGGCTCGATACTCCTGAACAAAGCCCAAAATTGCATTCAAGATCACGATTGCGAGGATGGCAATCGCATCTTTCCAGTCGCTCAGCAGCGCAGAGATGAGCGCGGCGATAATCAAAACGACCACCATGGTCTCTTTGAATTGCTCGAATAAGATCCGCCAGGGGTTTTTGACCCCGTGTTCGACCAATTCGTTGGCACCGAATTGAACCTGCCGCTGGTTTATATCAGCAGAGCTAAGACCCTGGTTGGGATCGACCTCTAAATCCCTAATAACTTTTTCGACTGGAAACGTATGCCAGGGTTTGGCAGATTGATCTACTTCACTCATGTTCTCTCCTAAATCGATATCTTAAAAAAACAAGTCGAGATAAAAAATACTGGATACCGCCTAATATGATAATAATGCTGTCCAGGCTCTCTTTTCATTGCCTGGCGAAGAAAAAATCAATGGTAAACCGGGCTACCACAATATTTATCAGTGCGATTCCAATCGCATAACCAAGCAACTGCGGTTGTTCCATAGTCTGATGAGGCCAGATCAACAAAGCCGGAAAGATTAGCAGCGAAACCCGCAATCCTACCCGCCACAAAGTTAGTCGGTGAGGAAAGGCGGCCAAATCTAGCCGCTGACCGATCCAAGCAATACCGAACCCAACGACAAAACCGACTAACACCTCGACCAGGACAAATCTAGAGGGAGGATAATGACCCTGCCAGCCCAAGAGAAGAAAGGTGGCCAGAATAATACTGAAACCAGGCCAGGTATTGAGCGGGGTCGGGGTTACCCGTTGGTACCGCCAAAATTTGTAATACAACCCCAAAGTACCAAAGGTGATCGTGCTGGCTAGGCTGGCGGCTACGGCTGAAACTCCGGTGCCAACCGCAACCCAATAGGACAAGAAAATTTGCCCGATAGCGATCCAATCCCGATATTGTGGTGCAGTTTTACAGGCCAGTAAAACTGCCAGGAACGCGATCAAAGCCCCAAAAAAAAGACCGCTAAAAACCCCACCTAAATACTGACTGGGTGTAGATATAAACGGATCAACTTCAGCCAATAGAATAATCAGTGTAAAAGGGCCGATCAGACTGACCATGGTCGCATTGGTTTCATCTTCACCAACCGACCAAATTAACGAGGCAGCAATCAAGCCAAAAAGCAGGGCGCTGGCAATTTCTAGCTCCTTGAATACCCAAAACACTGTTGCGAATAAGAGCGCACTGGCAACCCACAGCACCAGGTCTTTCCAGTTATTCTGCCATTTCGCCCGAATTATTCGGCGCGCATTTTGCCATAAAAGGAGCGGGACAGCTAGACCCAGCAACAACTCCCAGGGTACCGGGATGTCTACCGGCGGGGGCAGCAGGGCCAGGAGAAAGGCCCCGCCTATGACGAATGGTAGCCATTTTCGACCTGGGGGTTTGGCACTCAATACGGCTACTAACAATAATAATTTAAAGAGGGAATGTTCGAATTCTATCATGGTCGTTTGCCAGTACTTGGATTACCTCAGAATTTCAGATTTCACCTTCATACAAAAATCTCTTACAAAACATTAATAATAAATTGACAAATTAGGGCATTTTTCTCCGTAAGAATTGCTTGTCAAAAACGCTCCATAGATCGGCGAAAATTCATATTTTATCTTACTTTACCAAATATCAACATATGATCAAAACAAACTTCAATACTCCGAAAATTTATCCCATAAATGGCCGCTTTATCGCCAGGTTTCTAAAACTGGAAAGCGCCAGTGGCATTATCCTGATGCTCGCAGCTGTGAGCGCACTCGTTTTGGCAAACAGATCCTTGAAACCTTCTTATGTTCTCCTGATCGATACCCCGGTTGAAATCCGAATTGGTGCGTTTGAAATTGCGAAACCCTTGTTGTTGTGGACGGATATTGCTTTTACGCTAGGGATTATGGGGAACCTGGTGCTGCGGGCGAGCTTACCAAAACAGAAGTAGTCAGTTCAATTGGCTGGGGAAAGGAATCTGCGTAATGACACTCGACAATATTCTGATTTTTTCAATTTTGGGGGTTGCATTGGTTTTATTTATCAGTGAGAAATTGCGGGTTGACCTGGTGGCCTTAATGGTTTTGGTTACCCTAACCTTAACCGGCCTGATCTCACCCGAAGAAGCCTTTTCTGGGTTTGCAAGCCCGGCGGTAATTACAGTTTGGGCGGTGTTTATTATCAGCGGCGGTTTGACCCGCAGCGGCGTCGCAGATCTAATCGCTCGATTCATCCTCCGTCTGGCCGGTCACAACCAAATTCGATTAATTGTCCTGATCATGTTGACGGTCGGCGTGATGTCGGCGTTCATGAATAATATCGGCGCGGTGGCAATTTTACTACCAGCAGTTGTCAGCGTGTCGCGCGAGATGAAAATCTCCCCCTCAAAGTTACTGATTCCCTTAGCCTGGGCGTCTTTGATGGGCGGGAATATCACCCTGATCGGTACGCCACCTAACATCCTGGCATCCAGCATTTTGGAAACTTACGAAAACATTCCCAATTTTAAGTTCTTCGATTTCGCTCCCATGGGTTTGATCGTCCTGGTCACAGGGATCGGCTACTTCGTACTCGTTGGCCGTTATTTGCTACCCGCTCGCACCTCCGGGACAGGATTATCGCAAGATTATCATATTCGCGAATACCTCAGCGAAGTTGAAGTCATGATGGATTCGTCTTTGATTGGGAAAATGGTCCGCGAAATTGATTGGGATGATTTGAATGTTTTGAAAATTGATGCCCTCACAGGGGACACCCTGACGTCTCGCTCAGATCATCGCCTGGAAAGTGGAGATCGTCTACTCGTGGAGTCCTCTGCAGAAACGTTGGTGGTAGCTGCCCAGAATTTAGGGTTGGTCCCCACCCCCGAGGGAGAGAGCGAAACCGCCCGAATTCCCGATGGGTCTTTGAAGTTAGCTGAAGTTGTTTTAGCCCCCAAATCGAAGTTTCAGGACAAAACATTGGCAGAAATGAATTTCCGACCGCGGTTTGGATTATCGGTATTGGCAGTCCGCCATGAGGGGGCGACCCTGGTTTCACGGCTCGCAGAACGACCGCTCCAATTTGGCGACTCGCTGTTAGTCGAAGGGTCTTCAGAGCGTTTGGCAGCCCTACGACGCCATCCTGATTTCTTAATGCTGGACACCTATCCCCCGTTAGAACCCCGCCGGACTCATAAAGCCCCGCTAACAGTCGCCATCTTGCTTGGTGGCTTGGTGATGGTCACAATGGGCTGGTTACCCGTTCCAGTCGCGTTATTGATTGGTGCTATCCTGATGGTCTTAAGCGGGGCACTCAGCATGGATGAGGCTTATCAGGCCATCGAATGGAAATCGGTTTTCCTGATTGCGGGGATGCTCCCGATGGGGATCGCCATGGAAAAGACCGGCACTGCTCAATTGATGGCCGATTGGATCGTAGGGGGAATTGGGGGACTCGGCGCGTTAGCCGTGTTAGCTGGCATTTATCTTATGACTGGATTGCTCACTGAAGTGATGTCGAATGCAGCCGCGACCGTGTTGGTAACCCCCATCGCAATCGATGCTGCCATTCGACTGGGGGCAGACCCACGCGCCTTTGTGATTGGGGTCGTGCTGGCTGCTTCAACCTCATTCCTGATGCCGATTGGGCATCAAGTCAATGTCATCATTTTTGGTCCGGGGGGTTATAAGTTTTCAGATTACACCAAAGTGGGGGTAGGGCTAAATCTCCTTTTGTTAATCGTCGTTTTGATTACGTTGCCGCTAATTTGGCCGCTGTATTAGTTCGTTAGCTGCCACATTGATAGTGGGCGCGAATTTATTGGGGAAAATTTATTCGCGCATCTCGATATTTCCCAATATTCACGATTGGATTCTCGCGGCTTACGTATTCAAGAGCTCTTGACCAATTCAGATTATGGAAAAATAGTAGCTGGTGAGCGTCTTTACTACAGATTCCGGCCCTAATTTTTTCTACCCTGCGATATAATTTCGGCCATGAACAACACCCAAAAAATCGCCCGTCAACTCAATCTCCCAACCCAAAAGATCACCGCAACGATCGAATTACTCGATACTGACAACACCATCCCCTTCATCGCCCGCTATCGCAAAGAAGTCACCGGGGGGTTGGACGAAGAAGAAATTCGCAATATTGCTGACCTACTCACAAAACTTCGGACTTTAGACGAACGCCGGGAAACGATCCTGAAAACCATCGAAGAACAGGGCCAGCTCACCGCCAAACTGAAAAATCAAATTGAAGCGGCAGATAGCAAAACCGCCCTCGAAGATCTGTATCAACCTTATAAACCCAAACGAAAAACTCGCGCCAGTGTGGCCAAAGAAAAAGGCCTGCAACCTTTGGCTGATTTGATCCTTTCGCAGGATATTACAACCCTATCAAACGATGAATTGGTCAAACCTTATTTGAACGAACAAGTCCCCACGGCTGAAGAGGCATTCGCCGGGGCCCGAGATATCGTCGCCGAAACCATCAGCGACAACCCCGATGTTCGCCGCACAACCCGGATCAAAGCGGCTCAATGGGGCCAACAAAAGGCCGCTAAAATCAAGAAAGCCGAAGATCCCAAAGAAGTTTACAAAAGTTACTACGACTTCGAATACCGCGTCGACCGCCTGCGGCCGCATCAGATTTTGGCAATCAACCGCGGTGAAAAAGAGAAAATTCTGCGAGTCAAGATCAATGTCCCCGAACGCGACTGGCGGTATGCCGTCAACTCGAATTTTCCGCCGAACCGCCGCTCTCAACTGGCGGATCTTCTCGACCAATCCGCATCCGAGGCCGCCGACCGCCTGCTGCTCCCCGCCATCGAGCGCGACATCCGCCGCGACCTGAGTGAAAAGGCCGAGACCCACGCCATTCAAGTATTCGCGACCAATTTACGCAACCTGCTCAATCAGCCCCCGCTGAGCGACCACGTCGTCATGGGCATCGACCCCGGTTTCCGCACTGGCTGCAAGGTGGCGGTCACCGACTCCACCGGCAAACCCTTGGCTACCGCCACCATCTACCCCCATCCACCGCAGAAATTGGCCACCAAAGCCAGGAAAATTCTTCAATCCCTCATCGCTGATCACCAAGTCACCCTCATCGCCATCGGTAACGGCACCGCCTCCCGCGAAACCGAACAACTCGTTGCCGAAATCATCAGCCATTTACCAAGCTCAATTCACTATTTACTCATTAGCGAAGCCGGGGCTTCCGTGTACTCGGCTTCCAAACTGGCGCGCGCCGAACTTCCCGATATGGACGTCTCGATGCGCGGCGCCGTCTCCATCGCCCGACGGGTACAGGACCCCCTAGCCGAACTGGTCAAAATTGACCCCAAATCCATCGGTGTGGGGATGTACCAACACGATGTCGATCAAAAATCTTTGGCCCATTCCTTGGACGCCGTCGTCGAAAGCGTCGTCAACCAGGTTGGGGTTGATATCAACACCGCCTCCCCGGCACTCTTGACGCATGTCGCGGGCATCGGCCCAAACCTGGCCACCAAAATCGTAAAACATCGGGATCAAAACGGTATCTTCCAGAATCGCAAACAGATCCGCAATGTGACTGGTCTGGGACCCAAGGCGTTTGAACAGGCCGCCGGATTTTTACGGATTCGGGAAGGGGACAACCCACTCGATAGCTCCGCCATTCACCCGGAAAGTTATGGCGTCGCCGAAAAAGTGCTGGAGCGCGCCGGTTTGAGGGTTACTACCCCACCCGAAGAACGGGAATCAGCCCTTAACGACCTCCGCTCCCGCGTCCCTCTCAAAACCCTGGCAACTGAATTAGAGACCGGCGTCCCCACTTTGGAAGACATCTTCGAACAACTCATCCGCCCCGGCCGTGATCCCCGGGAAGATTTACCCGCCCCCATCTTGCGCTCCGACGTTCTCAAAATGGAGGACCTAATCACCGGGATGCAGCTTAAGGGCACTATCCGCAACGTGGTCGATTTTGGCTCCTTCATCGACATTGGCGTCAAACAAGATGGCCTGTTACACCGCTCCCAATACCCCCGCGGTGTCAATTTAGCGGTCGGGGATGTTATTGAGGTTGAAATCTTAAAAGTCGAGATCGGTCGCGGTCGAATTTCGTTAGGGTGGGCTAAATTAGATGAACACTAATTTCATTTCCAAAATCGTATTCCAACTTCAAGAATCAGCTCAAAAATATGGGCTGAATCTTAAAACGCAAATCATACTCATGCTTGCTCCGGTGGTAGTCATTCTCATCCAGGGCATCGCATTTCTAAACCCTTACGGGCGAAAAGCCAGTTTATGGCTGCTACAAGAGAACTACCCCATTGAGTTTTTGAGTTTTGTTATCTTTCTAGCAAGTGGTTTTTACGGTCTGCGACTCGCAGTCCAGGCGAGAAACCAAGGGGAAGCCAAGCAAACTGTTGGTTTCTACACCCTTTTTTCCCTGATACTTATATTTATCGGGCTGGAAGAGGCCGCCTGGGGACAATGGCTGTTTGGTTTCGAAGTTCCACAAACATGGCAAGAAATCAATATGCAAGGTGATCTCACCTTACATAACCTTCCCGGTTTGCAAGGGAACACAGAACTCATGCGGATTGGCTTTGGTCTGGGAGGTTTGGCGGGAATTTGGCTGATCAAATTTCCATATTTCAAGAAAATTGGTTCTCCAGCACTTCTCTGGCCCTGGTTTGTAGTTATTGCCTCGCACGCTACATTAGACTATGTAAATGATTTCTTTGTTTTTCACAGTTACTATGATTTTCTGGTCGGTAGATCGGCAGAATTAATTGAACTGCTCATAGCGATCTGCGCTTTTCTGTATCTATATCTAAATAAGCGGCGTTTTTTTGCACTGAACCCGCTTGAGAATAAAGAGGAAAATAATGTCAAAAAAAGTCTTCGTTAGCGGTTGTTATGATCTCCTCCACAGCGGCCATATCGCATTTTTCGAAGAAGCCTCCCAATATGGGGATTTGTACGTCGCCTTAGGATCGGATCAAACAGTTTATGACCTTAAGGGCCGGGCCCCGGTGAATACCGAGGATGAGCGGCTCTATATGGTCAAATCGGTGCGGTGTGTGACGGATGCTTTTGTCTCCCAAGGTTCAGGAATGCTTGATTGGCTGGAAGAATTCAAAACATTACAACCCGACTTTTTCATCGTCAATGAGGATGGGAATACGCCCGATAAAGCCCAGCTTTGTGAGGACTTTGGGGTTGAATTTATCGTGCTAAAGCGCGAACCCCACGAAGGTCTGACTCCCCGCTCAACGACATCCTTACGAACCGTCAACCAAATCCCATTCCGTATCGATCTGGCTGGGGGTTGGCTGGACCAACCCTATGTCTCCAAGCATTACCCCGGAGCGGTGATCACCATCCAAATCGAGCCGACCTACAGCTTCAATGAGCGCAGTGGAATGGCCTCCAGCACCCGCCGAGCCGCCATTGACATGTGGGGACCGCGCCTGCCGGCTGGGGACCCAGAAAAACTCGCCAAAATCTTGTTCTGCTATGACAATCCCCCGGGGACCAAAGTGATCTCAGGCTCCCAAGATGCAATTGGACTCGTGGTACCAGGTTTAGCCTACTCCTACTATGCGCCCGGTGAATACTGGCCCGCCCGAATAGACCGGATTTTGGACGAATCCTATCTTCAGTTTGTCGAAAATTCCTTATATTTAGTCACTTTAGGTCCTCGCCACGCGGGATATGATGTCTTGGAAAACACAAAGATTGATCAAGATGGGGCCAAAGCGCTGGCCGACGCGGCCGATGGGGTTTGGCAAGCGATTCAAGGCCGGGATATTCAGG
This sequence comes from uncultured Anaerolineales bacterium, assembly GCA_964453155.1. GTDB lineage: Bacteria > Chloroflexota > Anaerolineae > Anaerolineales > UBA11858 > CAYVQU01. Next base: position 16,725 of record CAYVQU010000073.1, read on the forward strand.
CGTTTGGAAAGGCCTTCCGAGAATCCTTTGAGGCCCAAATTGCAATGTTCCCCAATATGATGAACGAGATGGTGGCCGAACTCATTGAGAAATATCAAGATAAAGCTCTGGGGTGGAAACTTTCCGGGGCTGGTGGGGGCGGTTATCTCATTTTGGTGTCCGACAAACCCATAGAAAACGCGATGAAAATCGTCGCCCGAAGGGTAAATGAGTAAGAGAAGACACAGACCTTCCAGGTTTTGAAAACCTGGAAGGTCTTTTTTTTGGCAATCATCTCAAATTCCAAAGCAGTTCCGCCGATATGGACGGGCTGTTTCTCTTTAACATTTCTCATATAAAATTCCAGCATTTTTCTTATATCCCCTCGCTACAATATGATCGTAATCTTAAACTGATAAGAATGTAGTACCGGAGGTAAAAATGTACCGCAGATTTAGAACCCGATCCATCTGGCACGAGATGAACCGCATACAGCGTGAGATGGACAAGATGTTTACAGCCGCTACCCCCCGCCGCACCGCGGCCGGTTATCCCCCCATCAATGTCTGGGCCGATGAAGACCGCGCTTTGATCACTGCCGAAATCCCCGGTGTGGACAAAAATGATCTCGAAATCAATGTCACCGGCGATACTTTAGCGTTGAGCGGCGAACGAAAGTTGGACAAGGTCCCCGAAGGCGTCCGCTACCATCGCAAGGAGCGCTCCTCGGGCAAATTCAAACGTGAGATTCAACTGCCTTACACGGTGGATGTCAAAAAAGTCAAAGCGACCTTCAAAAACGGCGTTTTAGAAGTTGCCCTGCCCCGGGTAGAAGCCGAGAAGCCCAAACGGATCGCGGTCAAAGCTGGCTAGGAGGAATACATGCCGAAAAAGACGAAAGAAAACGAAATGGTCGTCCAGGAACAAGAATTGGTCGCCGAAGAATCCGAACGAACACGCGATTGCCGCTGCTTTATCCCCCGGTCCGACATCTACGAAGTTGATGAGGATATCGTCATCGTGATGGAAATGCCTGGGATCAACGAGAACGCCATCGAGATCACCCTCGAGAAGAATATCCTGAACGTCAAAGGATTTGCTCAGATCGAGGATCGGGCTGATTATCAACTAGCCTACTCCGAGTATGAACCCGGCGATTACGAGCGCAGTTTCCGGCTCTCGGACGCGGTCGCCCGCGATAAAATCGACGCCACCTATAAAAACGGCGTATTGCGCCTGACCTTGCCCAAAGTCGAAGAGGCCAAACCCCGCAAAATCGCGGTGAAAGTTGGATAAATATTTAGGAATGCCGTTCCTGGCAGGAACGGCATTCCTGTTTAAAATTAGGATTCTGGGCCATTGACCCAACCAGTAGCAATGTTATACTCCCACCATGGACTATAAAGATTATTACCAAGTTCTCGGTGTAGACCGGAAGGCCTCCCAAGACGATATCAAAAAAGCATTTCGCAAATTAGCGCGTAAATACCATCCCGACGTCAATAAAGGCGATCCGACTGCCGAAGAAAAATTCAAAGAGGTCAACGAGGCCAATGAAGTGCTCTCGGATCCCGCCAAACGCCAGAAATTCGACCAGTTTGGCGCGCACTGGCAGCAATATGAACGGGCTGGCGGGCGTCCCGAAGACTTTAACTGGAATCCCTGGCAGCAGGCTGGGGGACAGGGCGGATTTGGGCAACAAATCTCACAGGAGGATTTAGAGCGAATTTTCGGTGGAATGGGCGGGCAGCCGGGAACCGGCGGGGGTGGCTTCTCCGACTTTTTCGAAACCCTATTTGGCGGGTTAGGTGGCCAAGGCGGAGGTGGATTTGGCGGACAGCAACGGGTTCGTCAACAGCGCGGCCAAGATGCCGAACATATTGTCGAAATCACCCTGGAAGAGGCTTATCAAGGCACCGATCGCCTGCTGGAATGGGAGGATGGACGCAAAATTACGGCTAAAATCCCTGCGGGCGTGAAAACCGGGTCCAAAGTCCGCTTGAAGGGTCAAGGGGGCCGGGGTGCGATGGGGGGTCAGGCTGGCGATCTGTTTTTGAAGGTCAAAGTACTGCCCCACCCTTTGTTTGAACGCGATGGAGACAACCTGCGTACGAAGGTGCCGGTTAGCTTGTTTGATGCGCTATTAGGCGGCGAAGTTGAAGTTGCCGCCTTGGATCGCCGGATCAAACTCAAAATCCCGCCTGAAACCGATAACGGCAAGACATTCCGGCTCAAGGGGTTAGGGATGCCCAACGTCCGTACGCCGAAAGAAAAGGGCGACTTATTCGCCAAGGTAGATGTCAAACTTCCCAAAAACCTTACCCAAGAAGAAAAGCAAGGCTTTCACGAATTGCGGAGATAGCAATAAAAAAAGCGGCCGATCGGCCGCTTTTTTTATTGCTTCGCATCCATACCAAGCGCAATCGCCCCCAACACTCCAGCTTGATTACCAAGTCCCGGTGGGACGATGTAATTATCAATATCCTCTAAAATCGACGTATGCTGCACATATTGATTCAAGGAAGCCAGTGTTTTTTCCCGCACCAACGGGAAAAGATGTGCTTGATTCATCACGCCGCCACCTAAAATGATCCGTTGGGGGGACAGGGTGCAAACGAATCCGTGGAGGGCTGCGGCCAGATAATGAGCTTCCAATTCCCAGGCCGGATGATCTGGGGTAAAGGTTTCGGCGCGGGCGCCCCAGCGGGCTTCCAGCGCGGGGCCATTGGCCATCCCTTCAAAACAATGGCCGTGGAACGGGCAATTGCCACCCGGCAGGGGGTCATCTTCACGGGGGGTGATCATCACATGTCCCATCTCGGGATGGACCAAGCCATGGACGAGCTTTCCATTGACCATCGCTCCGCCGCCAATTCCGGTACCAATCGTGAGATAGATCGCATTTTCCACCCCCTGCGCCGCACCCCACCGCTGCTCCCCCAAGAGGGCGCCATTGACATCGGTATCAAAGCCAACGGGCAAATTCAATTCATTCGCAATGACGGTGGCAAAGGGCGTATTAGACCAATTCGGTTTCGGAGTGGCAGTGATGTATCCATAAGTTTCGGACTCGGGGTTAAGATCAACCGGGCCAAATGAGGCGATCCCAATCGCCTGCAGCGCGGCCAAATCCTGCCCCCGGAAAAATTCAACCGCCCGGCCAATCGTCTCTGCCGGGGTCGTCGTCGGGAAACGAACTTCGGCGTGAATATCATCCGGCCCGGTCCCCACTGCACATACAAATTTCGTTCCCCCGGCCTCAATGCCGCCAAATAATGGTTTCATAATCTGCCCTTTCAATGTCAAAATTTCGGCTAAAGTATATCATGTGTGTGACGGTTGATCTCTTGAATTAATCAATGTAGGTTTACCGTCACACATAAGCAGATTTTGGTTTCAGCACCATAATTTACGCCAACCATTTTTGTAGGGGTGGGTCTGAGACCCACCATACCGCGATATTTTTTCCAATATGACATTCATTACTTCCCATTTTGGTAATTTCGAATACAATCAAACATATATAAACATGTTTAGTAAACACCACAATTCAGACTATTTATGACCAGTATTCGTAAAGTAGCCGAGCAAGCCGGGGTTTCAATTGGGACGGTTTCACGGGTGCTCAACAATAAACCTGGGGTCAGTGCAGAAACCCGGAAACACGTTAATAAAATTGCCAAGGAAATCGGCTATTTTCTGCCGAAACGGCTGCCTAAATCAGCGGTGCAGGTCAACCACATTGGCGTCCTGACCCGGCCGATGCTCAAAATGCTCCCGGCTGATCCTTTTTATGGGGAGGTATTTCACGGAATCGAACAAACCTGTCAGCAGAATCATATCTGTGTTTCGTACAGCAAACTCGAACCGGCCGGCCCCCAACTTCCCACATTACCCGCGATGCTGCAAAATAATCGAATTGACGGGATTATCCTGATGGGTGGACTCCCCCTTGAGTTGGTCCAAGAATTGGAGCACCGCAGCGAACAACCCATCGTATTGGTCGATAATTTTTATCCCAAGTGCTCTTGGGACGCCGTCCTAATCGATAATCTTGCGGGGAGTTACGCCGCCACACACCATTTGATCGCGCATGATCACACCAATACCGCCATGATTACGGGTACCGATCATCCCAGCATCAAAGAGCGCCAAATGGGCTTCCGTCAAGCCATGCGGGACGCGCAATTGGAGGGGCGAATTTTTGAAACAAAGGCTCTAAATCCTGAAGCGGGAGGCCTGGGTGTGGAACAGATCTTAGAAACAGCACCGGAGACAACGGCAATATTTTGTTCGAATGACCTCCAGGCCATCGGCGCGCTGTCCAAACTTCAGGAATTAGGGATTTCCGTTCCAGCGGATATCTCAGTTATCGGATTTGACAACATCGCCACCGGAGAATACACCTCGCCGCCCCTCAGCACCATCCACGTTGACCGTCTCACCATGGGGCAACTGGCCACCCAAACGCTCATCGATCGCCTCAATTATCCCGACCGGCCGGTCGTAAAATCCATTGTTGGAACCCAGCTCATTTCGAGAAAATCGGTCTCCAAACACTATTTAGGCAAAACTAAATGACATCCCCCTCAAACATCGCAGCTGAAGTCGAACGCAACTACAAATTCAATTACACCGTCAATATTATCGACGCTACCTTTTTCTGGTTCGGGGCCAGCTTTTTTGCCTATCGAACCATCTTGCCCGTTTACGTCTCCCGTCTGACGGATAGCGAATTCGCCATTGCCTTGCTGTCCATGCTGTTATCCACTGGCTGGCTCTTACCACAGTTGTTTACCGCTAACTGGACCCAACGGCTGCCGCGCAAAAAATACTCACCCGTAAACGTTGGTTTTTGGAGTGAGCGGGTACCGATCCTGGTGCTGGTATTGGCGGCCTGGTTGGCAACTTACTCCAAACCACTGGCACTAATTGTGTCACTCATCGCGATTGCCTGGCATATCATTGGCGCGGGCGCGATCGCGGTGGGGTGGCAAGACATGGTCGCTAAAGTGATCCCTCTTGACCGGCGAGGAAAATTCTTCGGGATCGCCAATTTCGGTGGTACCGCGGCCGGCGTGCTTGGAGCCAGCACTGTCGCCTGGCTGTTGGGACGGTTTGAGTTTCCCACCGGCTATGTGTGGGCCTTTGCTTTGGGCGCCCTGTTTATCTTCATTTCTTGGGGGTTCCTGGCATTGACCCGCGAACCAGCCGTCGAACCGGAGGGTCCGCCACCGACTCAAAAAGAATATCTGCGAAAATTACCTGCGATAATCAAACAAGACGCCAACTTCCGCCGCTTTTTAATCACCAATATATTTACCGGCGGAATAAATATGGCCATCGGCTTTTTAGCGGTTTATGCGATTCAAAAGTGGGATTTACCGGACAGCCAGGCCGGGCAGTTTACGATTGCCATGTTAGTTGGTCAGGCCCTCGCCAACCTGATTTTTGGCTGGTTAGCCGACAAAAAAGGGAACAAACTCATCCTGGAGATTTGCGTCCTCACCACGGCCCTTTCGGTCGGAGTCGCCGCTTTAGCTCCTTCCCCATTTTGGTTTTTCGTCGTCTTCGCCCTGACTGGGATCAGCGCGGCTGGTTTCATGTTGGCAGGGATCATGATCGTCTTCGAATTCTGCCAACCCGAAATCCGGCCCACCTACATCGGCCTAAACAATACCTTCAACGGGATTTTTGCCATCATCATGCCCTTCATTGGCGGCTGGCTAATCCGCGACTTTGGCTACCCAACTATGTTCACCGTTACTTTCGTTTTGCTGCTGATTGGGCTGGCCCTGCTCCGCTTTTGGGTGCGCGAACCCCGTCAAATTAATCTAGAGAATGGGGTAACCGGCAATTAGGTGCTTGGGCAATAAAGTAATTGGGAATTGCCCCAGTTACCCATTCAGCCAATATATCGTTTCTCTTTTGAAAAATGACATCGATTAATTCAACCCACTCCCAAATCGAACAAGATTACCAGCACAACTTTCGGGTCAATCTGATAGATGGCGTGCTGTTCTTCTTTGGGATCAGTTTTCTGGCGAACAACACGATTTTGCCGCTGTATGTCAGTCGCTTAACGGATAATCCGTTTTATATTGGTTTATTGGCAACCGTTGTTTCGGCCGGGTATCTCATCCCGCAGTTGTTTACGGCCAATTGGGTTCAGCGGCAGCCCTTGAAAAAAAGCATCCCCATTCGGATCGGGCTGGTTCATATCCGGCTTCCCATCTTCTTGTTAGCAGCTACGCCATTATTAGCCATTCGAAATCCGCAACTGGCGCTGATTCTATTCTTTATCTTTACCAGTTGGCAGATCTTTGGCGCGGGGACAACCTTAGTTAGTTGGCAAGATATGATCGCCAAGATCTTTCCCGTTGAACGTCGGGGACGCTTCATGGGATTGACCCGATTTTTGGGTACCGGATCCGGCGTCCTCGCGGCCGGGATCGCCACCTGGATTTTGGATTATTTCGTCTTTCCCTACAATTACGCGCTGTGTTTCTTAATTGCGGCCGTGTTCATCCTGTTCTCGTGGATTTTTCTGGCCCGCACCCGAGAAGAACCCCAACCTAGCCCCAAACCACCCCAATCTCAGATTGAATTTTGGCGCCAATTACCTATGATTTTGAAATCTGATCGGAATTTTCGCAATTTCATCATCAGCCGGATCGTCGCTACTGGAAATGCCCTGGCCCTTGGGTTTCTGGCTGTGTACGCGGTTGAACGCTGGCAGCTTTCCGATAGTCAGGCCGGATTATTCACAACCTTTGCCTTGATCGGGTCGGCGGGCGGGTATCTGCTGTTTGGGTGGTTTGCCGATAAATTCGGGCATAAACTGGGGTTGGAGCTAGGCTATCTGGCCAGTATCGCAGTGGCCGCCCTGGCGTTTTGGGCGCCGGCTCCCGCCTGGTTCTACCTGATCTTCTTCCTCACTGGTATCAGCATGGCCGGATTCTCGCTCTCTGGCTTCATGATTATTTTCGAATTTTCCGATCCCGAGGATCGCCCGGTTTATATTGGGTTGGCGAACACCATCATCGGGATCTTTTCAGCAATCGCACCGTTGATTGGTAGTTGGATCGTCAGCGGTATGGGCTACCACGTCAATTTTGGGATCACGTTTGTGGTGGCGGTGATCAGTCTAATCCTACTCCATTGGACGGTGGCTGAACCGCGCAATATCCCCAGAACTAAATCAGGAGAACTGGCATGAATTTCACAAATTTCTTCAACCCCAAAGGTTGTAATTACTGGTATTTAGTGAGTAGTTTTTTGCTCAATTTTTTGTGGACCGGCACCACCCTGGCAATTGCCTACTATTTCTTGCAAACCCCCGCGGCCGCAGCCAGTGGGTTTCTCCAACTGGGTGCACTAATTAGTGTTTTCATCGGCGCCTTTATCGGTGGGCTGCTGTTTGGGACCGTGGCTGCGGATGGCCGCGGGCCCACTTATGGGGCGATCGGGAGTCTCGGTAGCGTCTCTCTGTCCCTGTTCTTCTTCGCCACCATCGGCGGGATCGTGGGCCTGATGCTCGCCATCATCGCCATTGCCGGTGGGCTTAATGGTGGTCTATTCAGTCTACGCAAACCACCGAAAAACAAAAAATGACAAAAATCTCACGCCAAGGCGCAAAGCCGCAAAGTTTTTTGGTATTCTCTTAGCGTCTTTACGTGAGTTTCACTACCCTACATGTAGGATGAGTTTATCAGGTTGAAAGCGAAAAAAGAC
>CAYVQU010000074.1:0-24419 GCA_964453155.1 uncultured Anaerolineales bacterium
CCGATTAGTTCAGCCGTCTCAAAATGGGAAGTTATTTTTGCACGCCTCCTTAGATGAACTGCTCCAAGATTTCGGTCAGCGGGTGCTGCTCAGTGACTACGACCTCCACCTCGATACTATGATTGAATTCTCTGATGAGGCAGTCAAACTGGATCCAACCCGCATGATGCAGGTATTTGATAACTTAGTAACCAACGCCGCGAAATATGCCCCAGGATCAAAAGTAACCATAGAGTTATCTTGGTTGCCAGAAAAAGTTTGTATTTCTGTCCAAGATACGGGACCTGGCATTCCTAAAGATGAACTTGAAAATATATTTAATCGTTTTTATCGATTAAACGCCTATAAGGATAAAGCGAAAGGTAGTGGTTTAGGTTTATATATCTGTCGCCAAATCATTCAAGCCCATCAAGGTCGAATTTTCGCAGAATCTTCCCTGGGTGAAGGTGCGACCTTTCACATCCATTTGCCCCGTCAGCAGAAATTGCCAACTTCTGCCGCCCAAGTTCAGGAGGTTGAATTATGACGACCAAAATTCTCGTAGTTGATGATGAGGTTCGCTATATTCGTTTGATGGAGGCCAACCTGTTGAGTGAGGGGTATGAAGTGATTCAAGCGACCAGTGGCCAAGGGGCGGTAGAGGCCGTTGACCACCATCATCCCGATTTGGTTTTACTGGATGTCATGATGCCGGGCATCAACGGTTTTGAGGCTTGTGAACGGATCCGTGAGTTTTCGAGTGTACCCATTATCATGGTCACTGCTAAAGGCGAGGAACAAGACCGGGTAAAAGGATTGGATGTGGGTGCCGATGACTACATTGTGAAACCCTATTCGGCTACCGAATTATTGGCCCGCGTCCGGGCTGTTTTACGCCGGACGAAGTTAACCCGGGGCACCTTTCAACAAACCGTTTTTGCTCATGGTGATCTCAAAATTGATTTTGCTCGGGCCGAAGTCTATAAAGCCGAGAATATGGTGTATTTATCGGCCACTGAATATCGCTTGTTACTGCAATTTGCACATAATTTGGGGCGGGTAATGACCTCGGATGAATTGCTTGAGAACGTTTGGGGCGATGAATATCGTGCCGATAAAGAAATCCTGTGGGTGAGTATTTCTCGCCTTCGTCAGAAATTGGAAACGGACCCTAAGAAACCACAGCATATTATCACCCGGCCAGGATTCGGGTATACAATGCCCCGCCTCGATCGTGACGTTTAATTTTGTTGAGATCGCGCTCAAAAATTGGGGATAAACTTTTGGGAATGGATAATGTGCTTTTCTGTAGAAGGTTGAACGCGTGGGTTTTAGGGCCAAACACCCTAGAACAACCTCATTCCGGGATAAGCGTGTTCTCCCCAAGTTGGGGGTAGGGGCCGGGTGAAATTTATTGATTTTGAATAACTAGTTACACTTGTTTTGACTGGAGGTAGCAAATGACCGTAAGGTATGATGACAAAGGAAAGTTTTTTACAGACGTAATCACCAAAGATACAGTTTCGGTTTTAATTCAAACCCTCGTCCATCGCGTTGAGGGGGTCATGTATATTCGGCCGGATGAACGAATTAAAGATGAATTGAATAAAAGTGTAAGTTTTTTTGCAGTCACCGATGCAGTTATATATAACTCGCAGGGGAAAAAGCTTTATGATACCGATTTTTTATTAATCAACAGTGATCATATTGTGTGGATGATCCCCACTGATGAACGTGGGGCATCTGATGGGAGTGAATGATGTCGTTACCCTCAACTCGTCAACAAGCCCGGCCCCCTGATATTGATAAAGTTAAGGCTTACCTTGTCAATAGTTTGTCACGGGAATTAGAAGCGAATCCACCCCCTGAAAGCCGCCGCCGAGAAGTCATTACGAAACTTTTAGATCAAGTTTACGCTCAGACCAAATTACAATTGCCGTCCACCCTCCGAAAACAACTTTTTCGGGATATTCTAGATGACTTTTTGGGGTATGGACCAATTCAACCCCTGCTTGATGATGTCGATATTTCTGAAGTTATGGTCAATCGAGCCAATCGGGTTTATATTGAACGCAAAGGGAAGCTGGTTCGTACCAATGTAACCTTTAGTAATGACGAACATGTTTTACAAGTCATTGAACGAATTATTTTCCCACTCGGCCGCCGGATTGATAACGAAAATCCAACGGTTGATGCTCGGCTCCCCGATGGCTCCCGGGTGAATGCGGTTATCCCTCCAGTTTCCATCGATGGTCCTTCCATCACCATCCGGAAATTCTCAAAAGACAAATTAACTGTCGAAGACCTTATCAATTTTGGCTCCATTAGCGAAATCATGGCTGAATTTCTCAAGGCATGTGTGGTTAGCCGATTGAATATCGTTATTTCAGGGGGTACCGGTTCGGGTAAAACTACTCTGTTAAATATTATGTCGAGTTTTATCCCGGATGATGAGCGGATCGTCACCATAGAAGATGCAGCTGAATTGCAACTACACCAGGACCATGTCGTGCGGTTAGAGACCAAACCGGCTAACCTGGAAGGTCAGGGTGCGGTCCATATTCGAGATCTCGTTCGGAACTCCTTACGCATGCGCCCCGACCGGGTAGTAGTCGGCGAGGTCCGTGGTGGTGAGGCGATTGACATGCTGCAAGCCATGAACACCGGACACGATGGTTCACTGACAACCTTACATGCCAACACCCCTCGAGATGCACTTTCTAGATTGGAAACCATGTCATTAATGTCGGGTTTGAATATGCCCCTAAAAGTGATTCGCGAGCAAATCGCTTCAGCCGTTGATCTAATTGTTCAACAAAGTCGTATGAAGGATGGATCGCGTAAGGTTACCTACGTTACCGAAGTTGCCGGCATGGAAGGCGATACCATTGTGATGACCGATATTTTCAAATTTGAACAAACCGGCCTCAGTGAAGATGGCAAAATTAAGGGGATCCTTAAACCGACTGGAATGCGCCCGATGTTCATGAATCGACTAGAAGCTCATGGGTTTAAATTAGGTGCCCAGGTATTTGGAGTCGGATTTAGCGGCGATACGAATATTCGTCGTCCTACCCAGCGCCGCCGCCGATAATTCCGGGCATGCTATAATGGTTAGTTAGATCGTGGTGGAGTAGGTGTCAATCCGAAAATTTAATCCAGAATTGGTTGATATCCCGCAGGGGTATGTCGAAGCCAGCGCCGGATTTCGATAAACTTAATCGCCTCTACTTCGTTCGGATAGGTTGTAAGTGGAACCGGATAATCAGGTCAACTTTTCCTGAAAACCAGCAAGTAATTTTGTGTCCGGTTTTTTCTTTAACAACTGATTCAATAACTTGGGGATTTATCCTCATCAGGAGTTTCCTATGGTTAGTCCAATTACGTTAAAAATACGAGCCAAAAAATTGGGGGTTTTGTTGCGTGATGCGCGGTTATCAGCAGGTCGGAGTATGAAAGAATGTGCGGATATTGTTGGGGTTACTAGCGCCAAAATTAGTGCTTTTGAGGCGGGAGATAAATCACCATCCCTGCCAGAACTTGAAGTTTTAGCATTTTTCTTTGATGTCCCATTAGAGCATTTTTGGAGTCAGGCCTCGCGGTTTACCGACCAAGAAGAACGGGTGGGATCTTCCAATCTGGCGCGTTTGATTCCATTGCGCCAGCGGATTCTTGGGGCCTTGGTGCGTAAAGCTCGGACTGAAGATCGGATTACCCAAAAAGCCCTGGCGGCCGCAATCGGGATCACCCCATCCCGATTAAAATCTTACGAAACGGGTGATCAACCCATTCCCCTCCCCGAATTAGAAGGGATTGCCACCGAATTAGATTTGCCGATTGAGCATTTCTTAGATAAGGATGGCAAAGTTGGGCAATGGGCCGCTGAACACCGCGCTATTCAACAGTTTCTCGCCTTGCCAAAAGAACTGCAAGAGTTTGTGACGAAACCGGTTAACACCCCCTATCTGGAAGTTGCCCAGCGTATGAGTGGTTTATCGGTTGAAAAGTTGCGGGCAATTGCCGAAGGCTTATTGGATATCACCCTCTAGTAGCCTCCAAAATGTCAACAATTCATGCCGCCCAGGACTTGGTTTCTGAGGCTCAATCCGCATACAATGCGGGCGATTATTTGAAAGCTGGGGCAGCGTTTGCTGCGGCTGAGGAAAGTTACCGCCTCAAAACCCAAGACTTGCTTGCTGCCGAAATGGCGAATAATGCCAGCGTCGCGTTCACACAGGCCGGTGAATACGAAACGGCATTGAAATGTTTATCGGGTGTTGCTGAAGTGTTTGAGCTGGCCGGAGATTTCCGCCGGCAAGCCATGACGTTAGGAAATCGGGCCGCGGCCCTGGAGGGCCGAAAGGATACGCAGGCAGCAATACAGGCGTATACGGCCGCCGCGGCATTGTTCCGCAAAATCGATGCCGATGATTTGTACGCCGATACTATGCAAGCATTATCGGCTTTGCAGTTGAAATCCGGGCTATCTTATGAAGCCGTTGCCACCATGAAAACCGGTTTGAGCCAGATAAAGAAACCGGGGTTGAAGCATAAAATTATTCGAAAGATTTTAGACTTACCCTCCCAATTATTAAATCGATGAAATCAGGCTGCCCACTCCTGCTGTTATGACTGTCAAAGATCAGACTGTGGTCCGCCGCGTTCGCGATAATGATCGTCCACAGATTTCAAAACTATTAAGTAATGGCACCTATGTCCATCGTCATTTAGATTGGCGCAGCCCTGAGGAGTGGATTGGTTATCAACCCTATTGGGTTCTGGCGTTTGAGAATCAAATTAAAGCCGCGCTGGCATGTCCCTCTGACCTGGACGGAGTAGCCTGGATACGCCTATTCGCCCTGAAACCTGGATTATTAGTACCAGCAACCTGGGATCCGCTTTGGGCAGCTGTGCAGCGTGATTTTGCTGATCGTCCAGTAGATATTGTCGCAATCCCCACCCACCGGTGGTTTCAAGAGTTTCTATGTGCGGTTGGTTTCTTCCATCAAAATAATGTGGTGACCTTGGACTGGGTCCCACCCATTCGAATGCCCTCAACTCGTTCAAAGGATATTCGCTTACGTCCAATGGAACGGGCCGATTTAAAACCAGTTCAGCGGTTAGATAAGGCCGCATTTACTCGTTTTTGGCAAATTTCCTTAGATTTACTTGAAACCGCGTGGTCATTAGCTGCCACTGCTACCGTTGCTGAAGATCATAATGGCATCGTTGGATATCAAATTAGTACCGCCAGCTATTCGGGTGGGCATCTAGCCCGGCTGGCTGTTCATCCTGATCATCAGGGGCAAGGGATTGGGCGAAATCTATTGGGGGAGATGTTTACCCAATTTGAACGCTGGGGAACAGCCCGCATAACGGTCAATACCCAAGCGGATAATATTGCCTCATTGGCTCTGTATGAGAAAGTTGGCTTTCGCCGGACCGGCGAGGAATTTCCGGTTTACCAGGCCAAAGAGTTTTAGTTGATATTAATTGGAGGAAAGATGCCTGAAGATAACTTTATTGTCAATGCTTTAGTCCGCCAGGCGTTTATGGCCGCGGAAGAAGTGATGGGTACCAATGGTCTGAATGCAGTTTTACGATCAGCCGAGTTAGATCAATACATCGACCATATGCCCCCCGATGATATGGAACCTGCCATTGAAACGAAACAATATTCCCAATTTAATGAGGCTATTGAAGAATTCTACGGCCGGGCTGGGAAGGGGATTTTGCAGCGCGTGGGTCGGGCTTCATTTCAATACGGAGTCAATGAGCAGGCCGCTTTATTGGGTATCGCCGGGGCAGCCTTGAAGGTGTTGCCTCAAAAGCAGCGTATCAAGTTCATCTTGAATGCGTTAGTCAACGCCCTCAAAAAAACCAACCCCCGAGTCGAAGCCTGGTCTGGGGAGCTAGATGGTAAGTTAGTTTATATTGAGCCTACCTGTGCCATCTGTTACGGCCGCACCAGTGATAGACCCATCTGCCATCTTTATATTGGAACTTTAAGTGAGGCGGTGAAATGGGCCACTGGAAAAGAGTATGAGGTAACCGAAACCGAGTGTGTTGCGAATGGCGGTCGCTATTGCCGGTTTGAAATTGGAGATCCCAAATGACATCTCGAAGTGATCGCCGCTTGCCAAATTGGTATGTCCACCATTTCTTGGTAGCGACTCAGGCCGAGACTGGCGATTATGGCCTCCGCTTAATGTTGCGCAATGCTGGGCTAGATCAATATATCGTTGAATTTCCTCCTGAAAATAAGCAAGCTGTAATGTTGGCCTCCGAATTCGCAGCTCTCCAGGCAGCCATGCGTCAATACTTTGGAAATGGCGCTCGGGGCGCCCTCATTCGTATTGGGCGGTTACATTGGAAAAATATATATGAAACAGCTTCAGTCATACAAAGAGCCAAGTTGACCGCCGGACGCCAAATGCCTGCGTTACCAGCTGGACGGATTTTCTTGAACCACTTAGCCGCACGCCTGCAAGGGGTCGATGGGAATGTATCCGTGCATCTTATGGACCGAGAACTAATCTTTATGGATACCTCCAGTGATTCCACCGTCGAGCAGTCAGCGGATTCTCCGATATGTTGGGCAACATTAGGGATGCTTCAGGCCGCAATGACTTTGGCTACGGGGCAAGAACAAAATATTGAAGAAATTTCTTGCCGGGCGTCCGGTGCTGCGGCTTGTCGATTTCGTATCCAATTAATTTAAAACTAAGCTATTGCCCACCTGGCCTTTGCCGATACCATGAGGGATGTGAAAATTGGTGAATGAGAAACCGCTAAGAAATCCGGCGGTTTCTCTCTTTTTCTCTAGACAAACCCAATTTGACATGGCACAATTCAGCCGCTTCCTGAGGTGTGACTTTGCATCAGGATCATTTCTATAAAAAATTTCGAGGAGGTTTTCTATGACAAACCGTCAAGCAATTCGAGAACGTCAAAAACGTCGTAAACGTCAGCAGCGAATGACGACGATGCTAATTATTTCTGGAGCGGCATTGATCATTGCCGCTATTTTTATGATGCCCACCATTCGCGATACGCTGACTCCGGTGGCTGAATTCGTCCAACCTGAATTGAACCCTCGCCCCATGTCCCAAGCGAATGCGATGGGGGATCCCAATGCTCCGGTGGTTATCGAAGAATTCTCAGATTTTGGTTGCGGTCATTGTGGAACTTTTGCTTTAGAAGCTGGGGAAGAAATTGTAGCCCAATACGTGGCAACTGGAAAAGTTTATTTTATCTATAGTAGTGCTGGATCCATTTTGGGACATCCCAATACTCCCATTGCCGCTGAAGCTGCCTATTGTGCCGGTGACCAAAACAAATTCTGGGAATATCATGATATTGTCTTTGCCAATCAAACGGCCTTATTTGCTAATTTGAATGCCAAAATTGATAAGACCCTCAGTGCTTTTGCCGAAGCTTTAGGGATGGATGTCGCTGATTTCGAAACCTGCATGGACCGCGGTAAATATTCGGATCAGGTTCAACAAGATGGGGTTGAAGCCCGTCAAGCTGGGATCAACTCAACGCCCAGTTTTGTCATCAACGGAAAACTGGTTGTTGGAAACCTGCCCTTTGAACAATTCCAAACCGAAATCGAAGCTGCCCTCGCGGCAGCTGGTCAATAAGCCTGGGGTGGTAATCCCCCAAAAAATAGCCTAATAAAAAACTGCGCATCTTGGGAAGTGCGCAGTTTTTTTTCATCTTTCCATCCACCCCCCCTAACCACTACCTCCTAACCACTGCCTCCATCTCGGCCCACAAATTACTAACATCTTCTAACTCAGTCGCTTCAGCCCCGATTGAAATCCGAACCATCCAAGAATCATTTAATTTTGCCGGGGTCAGATAAGCTTTCCCGCTGGTATTCAGGCGAGTAACCCAGTCCAGGGTATGGTGCTCAAGTTGTTCAGGGGACATCCCAGGAGGGGTATGCCGGACGCAGATCGTTTGCAGGGTGACCGGAGCCAAAATTTTCCACGCAGGAGCTTGCTCGAGCTGATTTTTCAACCATTGGGCATTGTCTAGATCGCGTTGGATACGCTGCTGTAACCCTTGCACGCCTTGTTCCCGAATTAAACACCACAACTTCAGCGCCCGAAACCGTCGTCCGAGGGGAATTCCCCAATCGCGATAGTTTTTGGCCTCTTCATCATGGGTCGTTTGTAAGTAGCTGGGATTCGTAGACATCACCCGAATGAGATGTTCTGAATCGCGAACATAGAATAGGGAGGTATCAAATACAACCCCCAGCCACTTATGGGGATTTAATACCACTGAATGAGCCCCCTCAATCCCCGCCCACATCCAGCGATGTTCTGGGATGATCATCGCGGTCCCAGCCATCGCCGCGTCCACGTGTAGCCATAGGTGATATTTTTCGGCCAAATTTGAAATGGCCGCGATCGGGTCTAGGGCGGTTGTGCTGGTTGTCCCGGCAGTGGCCACAATGGCACACGGGCGGCGACCAGCAGCGATATCATTTTCGATGGCAGCTTCAAGCAATGAAACATCGACAGCGAAATCCTTATCTGTGCCGATTGCCCTCACATTTTCAAGACCAAACCCGGCTAATAGCGCGGCTTTCTTAACCGAACTATGACTGTGAGTCGATGAATAAACAACTAAAGGGGCAGATTCGGCCTGGAGCCCCCCCCGCGCTTGACTGTGACTGGTGGCCTTCTCCCGGGCGCATAACAGGGCTACCAGCGTGGATGTTGAGGCTGTGTCTTGGATGACGCCTTCCCAATTGGATGATAATCCCAACATCTGCCGCATCCATTCGCAAACGACCTCCTCGACTTCGGTTAAAGCTGGCATAGATTGCCAGTTTAGCCCAATGCCACCGATGCCTGACGAGATCAAATCGCCCAAAATAGAAGATAGGGACGCGTTGGAGGGGAAATAAGCAAAATAATTGGGATGATTCCAATGGGTGACGCCAGGAAGAATGATTTCGTTCAGGTCTGCTAGGATTTCCTCGAAGGTTTCCGGACTTTGAGGTGGACTGGCCGGTATTTGGGCTCGGATACTGCCCGGTTGGATGGTAGCCATCACAGGATATTCCCCAACTTTACTGCGATAATCTGCGATCCAATCAATGATTTTATGTCCGTATTTACGGAATTCTTCAGGATTCATGATATCTACTTATCCAATTGGGTCTTTGCTGTTCATGAAACGTAGCCGGGATTTCTAAATCCCGACAAGCGAGATATTGATATCTCAACTCCCTCATTTGATGCTGTTTTATATCGCAATTGGTATTATTTAGATTTTTGGAGGCTAATGGGCGCGTCACTTGCCGCGTGATTCTCAACTAACTCCAAGACAAAACACAGCGATGACAGGCGATTCAAATAGCGCAACAATTCCAAATTTTCAATCTCGCCAGAGTGAATTAGGGTTGCCACCCGGCGCTCCGCCCGTCGAACGACAGCCCGCGCCAAATCAAGTCTGGCCCCTTCCAGGGTATCGCCCGGAATGATAAATTCCTTAGGTACTGCAACTTTTGAACTAAACTCTTCGGTTTTTTGTTCCAACCAATCGACGCGTTGAGCATCAATTTCTTGGAAACGGGCGGCATTTTCTGGTGTAGCTGCCACTTCAGCCATTAAATGATATAAATCGCGTTGAATTTCCAGAATTATGGTCTTAATCTGTTCAGAACGACAAGTCGCCCGGGCAACCCCCAAGGCTGCATTGGTTTCATCGAGTACACCGACCGCTTCTAACCGGGGGTGATCCTTCGTGACCCGTTGATCCCCAAGTAATCCGCTAGTGCCATCATCTCCAGTTCGGGTATAGAAATTCGCCATTTTGAAATTATACTTCAATCCTGAGGGGGACTGTTCCAAAAGATATGGATGTTGTATACTTGGGAAAAGATGTTGGTAAATATCCACTCTAAAAGTATTTTGGCTCTTTGAGAAATGCTATGGAAGAGCCAGTCCCTCGGAAACTTTGAAATCTAGTGCCCCAGCAAAATCGTGTATCGGAAGTTTCCGGGGAACTTATACCACCCAAAAGCTCAGAGAGCCAGTATTCTGATAGAAAGCGAGGTTCGTTATGCAAGTCCGATGTTTTAAATGTCAATTTCCAATTACGATGACGAGAGATGAATTATATGCGGCTTTGGATGAAGTCCATGACAATAAATTGACCCGATATGATGTCCGCTGCCCTAAGTGCCGCAAGACCAATCGTGTTGGTAAAAAACAGTTGCGCCAATTAGCGCCGCTGTGGAGGCGAGATCGGGAGGAAACTCCGACAGATTCGGAGTAACTCCAACGAAAAATCGATAGACGATGGGCAGCGTTTCATTTGCTGCCCATTTTATTTATCATCCAATAAGACCTGGATTTCTAGCAGGGTGAAATTGTGACGCAAAACTCTCGAGAAGCAATAATAAAAATCCGAATGCTGTATCGAATTGGGCAGCATACGGTGCAACGATTTTTAGCTGAACGGACTCCCGAAGCAGCCGCGGGGATGGCCTATTTCGGCTTGTTTTCATTGTTTCCCCTCATGTTGGTGTTGGTCGCGATGGGAAGCTCGATATTGGATAGCCCACAGGCCCAAGTACAAGTCCTTGATATGATTATGGATTTTTTCCCATTTTCAGTTGAAATTGTGGAAGAAAATATTCAAAAAGTTTTACAAGCCCGAGGGTCGGTGAAACTGGCAGGGGTAATCGGGTTAACCTGGTCGGCAACTGGGGGATTTTCAGTTTTGACCCGCAACTTAAACCGGGCCTGGCCGAATGCCAGTAAACGCGGTTTTTTGAAAACCCGCCTGATGGCCTACGCTATGCTCGCTGGGTTGATGGCCGTTATGATCTTTTTGCTAACCGCAAATACCATAACCCGCTTTTTACCTGACAGTATCAATGGGTTGACTGGGGTATTTACATCTCTGCGTTATTTTTCCAGAGGGACGCTGTCTGTATTAGCATTTGTGACTTTGTTGTGGTTGTACCGCTGGATCCCCAATACGGATGTCCGCTGGTCAGAGGCGTTGTGGGGGTCGTTAGTTGCAACCCTGGGTACGATTATGGTCTCGATTGGATTTGGCTGGTACCTGGGCAGTGGGTTATCCAACTATAATTTAGTCTATGGCTCTCTTGGCGCGATTGTTGCGTTGTTATTCTGGATTTATCTGGTTAGCATAATTATTTTGTTTGGTGCGCATTTAAGTGCGGCTATTGCCCATTTAACCCGTCTGAAAATCAAATCTCAATCGAGTGAATAGTGCAGGGCTGTGCTCTATCAGTGCCCAGCCCTTAGGTTATCAACAGATTGCCAGGAATTATTCGTATTGATTTGGTTTATTTTGTGAATCTGTTAAACAAAAAGTGACTGTCACTTTCAAAGGGACAGTCACTTGATTTTTTGCAAATGAACATTGACCTTACGATTTATTTGCGTAAGCTGCTAACGCCTCCTGGATTTGGGGGATGTGACTGCGAGTATGTTGGGCAAATCCTTGCCCCATGCCGCTAACGAACCCGACAAATTTACGTTTGTCAGTGACAAACCGCTCCGGCAAGGCTGCTAGAGAAGCCACCGTCACTTTTTCGGCTTGCATGAGAGTCTCTAGCAAGCCTTTCAGAGTGTAGGCCTCAGCCATCGCAGCAATCAGTTTGTACTCGTTCGCAAACCCACCAGCCCGTTGACTGCTGACTGCACAAGAGATGGCTAAATGCAGCCACCTTTCGGTGTAGAGCAAATGAACGAGGGTTTCTTTAGCACTCCAGGTTTCGGGCGCGGGGGAGAACGAGGCCGCCTCTTCTGTCACCTCCGCAAAGACCTCCGCAAGTTCAGCATCGATTTCGGCATATGTTTGGGCCACTCGGTCGGCCAGATCGGCCGCGGAGGCGGGAATTTCGGGGGCGGCCCGGCGGGATAGTTCCATATCAAGGCTGAGTTTCTCTCCGGCGCGGTATAGGACGACTTCCACTACATCCCCGGCCTTTATGCCGCCTAAGGCGATAGCGAAGTCGGGGAAACTTTTTAGTTCATGCCCGTTTAGACTAAAGATCACATCATCGGATTGCAGGCCGGCAGCTTCGGCTCCCATATCGGGAACCACTCCTGAAATTTGGACTCCAGTTTCGACGGGGAGTTTCAATTCGGCTGCGATTTTCTCATCGATTACCTGGCTGGGAAAAATCCCTAGCATTGGCCGATCGTACAGCCGTTTATCCAATCCGGTTTCCATAACTGCAACCAGATTATCTAAAGCCCCGTCCCAGCCATCAGAAATCGCCTGGGCGGATTGGTTCCATTGCTCAGTGGTTCCCAAACCATTATGAGTGATGGTAACTTGAGCACCCTCCTCAACAGTCGTGAAAATAATTTCCACCTGAGTTTCATGGGGTTCGCCCCGCCCTTGCCAGGAGAGAGCGATCCGTTCGCCCTCCTCAAACGCGGTGAAGAGCCCACTGGCATGGTGCCCCGCATTCCAGAAGACATAAAATCGCCCGTTTTCACTCGGGACGATTTCGGCAAAATCGGAAAACCAGCTTTCTAAGGATACAGAACTTGCAAAAGCACTGAAAACCTGTTTAACTGGCGCTTTGAGGGTGCGACTGAATTCCAGGGTTTGGGTTTGAGACATGGGAACTCCTTTTTAAAAAATTAGATCATTTTACTCTTATTACTACCGGCGGTGATCTAAGGTTCAGGGATGATCGGCGTCCAATTTTGGTTCATATTTTTCCCAATGGACAATTTCTTCGAGAGGCTTTTTCTCTCGATCTGGCCATTCTGTGGGAATCCCGATGGGTACCAGGGTAAGTAATCGTTTTTCTGGGGGGACACCTAACAATTCCTTGAAAGCCTCTTCCCGTGGTTCGGTGTAACCTTGGAGCCAGCAGGAGCCGTATCCCAGGGCCGTACTGGCTAGTAGCATATTTTCTACCGCGGCAGAACCGTCTTCGAGCCAGAACTTAGAGGCAGCCTGATCTAATACGACCGCGATGACAACCCCTGCATTTTCCAGCCATTGGGCCGCGATTTTTAGTTCGTTTATGGTTTCCGGAGCAGTGATCACGATAAATTCCCACGGCTGTCGGTTGTAGCCCGAGGGCGCCCACTGAGCAGCTTTCAGGATCTTTAGAATATCTTCTTTGGGAACCGGGTCTCCGGTATATTCGCGGACACTCCGTCGTTTTCGGATCGCGGTTAATGTATCCATAATTTCTCCTTATTTCTGATAAAAAACAGCCCTGGAGATAGGATTTCTCTCTAGGGCCGTTTTAAATTTAGGTGGAAATGTCACCTTTCATCATTGAGTGGATATCTTGGGTTTTACCTGGGACTGCCGCCCATAGACCAGATTCATCTCCGCAATTCGGGAACGGATGAATTCATTCAGGGCATCACCCGACATCCGCCAGGACCAGTTGCCACCGAGAGTGCTGGGGTGATTCATCCTGGCATGATTGTCCAAACTCAGAATATCTTGCATGGGGGCCAAAGCAAAGACGGCAACCGATCCCCACGCGGCCCGAATTAAGTCCCAAGCGATATCTTGCCCATCCCGGGCCAGGTATCGGCGAGCAAAATCGCGTTCCTTACCGCTGACCCGTTGATACCAACCGATGGTCGTGTCGTTGTCGTGCGTTCCAGTATAAACTACGTTGTCGAGGGTATGGTTGTGGGGCAAAAATTCATTGCTGGCATCGCTATCAAACGCGAAGACCATGATTTTCATGCCGGGCAAGTTGAAGGCCAGGCGTAACTCCACCACGTCGTCTGTAATTACCCCTAAATCCTCGGCGATGATGGGGAGATCCGTTTGCAGCGATTGTGAAACTCCAGCACTCAAGCCCGAAAACGTGGTGGGAATGTCTTCAATCTCGGCGGCTGATGCCGTTGAAGAAGAAACATCCTTTTTAGCAGCAGTTTTTAACCCTTCTAAAACTTTTTTGAAGAAATCTTTCCCTGGCCCGGAGACCCACTTGCCGTTCATGGCTGTTTCTTCTTTGGCGTCGATTTCCCAGTTGGCTACAAACCCGCGGAAATGGTCTAATCGCACGATATCGACCGTAGCGAGCACCGCTTGCAACCGTGAGACCCACCATTGGTAGTCATCTTCGGCGTGGACATCCCACCGATAAAGCGGATTGCCCCAAAGCTGGCCGGTGGGAGAGAAATAATCCGGTGGGACTCCCGCGACAACCGTGGGATTCCCCTCATCATCAAGGTAGAATAACTCCGGGTGAGCCCAGACATCGGCACTATCATGGGCGACAAAAATGGGAATATCACCGATGATTTGGATATTCAGGTCATGCGCATATTTTTTAACTCGGTTCCACTGCCGGAAAAATAGAAATTGACGGTAGGTGTGGCGCTCGATAGCAGTTGCATTTTCTCTGGAAAATTTCTTGATCGCTTTCACAGTTCTTTGACGTAGGGGCGCCGGCCAATCGACCCACGGGCCCCCGCCGTATGCTTCTTTGATCGCCATGAAAAGCGCAAAATCGGCCAACCAGTGAGCCTCAGATTTCTTAAATTCATCGAATTCGGCTTTTATTTTGACAGGAGTATTTTTCTGGAATTGATTGAATGAGCGATCCAGGATGTCTAGCTTGAACGGGATCACCTGACCAAAATCGACTGTATCGCCTGAGAATACCGGTTTGTCGGCGAGATCATCTTTTTGAAGCAGTCCTTCTGCCAATAAAGTTTCTGGGCTGACCAAATAAGGGTTGCCGGCAAAAGCCGAAAAACATTGGTAAGGGGAGTCACCGTAGCCGGTAGGACCCAGGGGTAAGACTTGCCAGAGACCACATCCTGTGGAGGCTACAAAATTGAGCCAACGAAATGCTTCGGGTCCAATGTCGCCGATACCGTAGGGGCCGGGCAGGCTGGTAGGGTGTAACAGAATTCCTGATGAACGATCAAATGCCATGAAATGATTTTCCTTTGCAATTATGGCGCGGGGCGTAGGGCCGGTTGGGGTTTTGAACGGGCATCTTCAAAGAAATACTCGGGTAATTCGATGGGGTCATAAAGGGCACCGGTGCCCACAGTAGCGTAAGGGATGTAATACATTTGAGATGTTGCCCCAGCCTCATAAGGTTGGTAAATAAAAATTAGATAGCGGCCATCTGGACTGAATTGCACATCACGATAGCAGCAAGAATTAGCGATTGGGTTTAGTTTTATATCGGCTTTGTGGAGATTGGTATTGTATATGTAAAGGTTCCCAAAACCGTCATTGCGAACATAACTTACCAGGGAGATAAGATATTCGCCATCAAATCCAAAATTTTGGATGTAAGGGGTTTTGTCATAATTATCGAGGGTAAACCGGGCTGCTGGAATTTCATCGGTGCGAATCAAATCGTAAGCACAACTTTGAATCTCAAAAATTTGGATCGCATCAACGAGTCGGCCAGCATCGTTGGCCAGTTTGATGAGCACAAGATGGGTATTATCATTGGCCCACCGCACGAATTTTACCGGCACCGCGGTATTATTGGTCGTCAACATGGGTGCTAGCGATTCGCACTCACTAATATCTTTTAAATCAGAATTGAAGCGAACTTGTTGCAATGTAGGCACATCGTAAGGTACAACATAAAGTTCTCGGTTGACACTGATCAAGGCTTGAGAGCCATCCGGAGAGATCGAGAACCCTTCTAAATATTCGGCCGTTTCGAAACAAGCAATATGGTCCAACCGGGTTGTTTCCACCTCGACCGACCAGATACATTTACCAGAAATATAGGTAACGGCAGACCCATCCGGGGTCCAACCCAAGTTTGTCTTGGCCGCACCATCGTTGGTCAGCTGTTCTAGATCTGAACCATCTACGCTAATCAACCAGATATCGTTGCCATTGATGAAGGCAATTTTATCCGCGCCACCAATGGTCAAAATATCGGGGGTGCTGGTGGCAGTTGGTTCGGGCGTATTGGTGGGGGGTGAATCTGTGGCTGTTGGAACAATCTCTTCCGGAGTGGGGGAGGCGGCCTCAACGATCACTTCGGCCTCTTCCTCTGCAGTTGTTGCAGTTGCTGCTGGAACTTCGGTTTCTGTCGGTTGCACTGCTCCAATTTCGACCGGGCTGGTTGCAGTCCAAGGTGCTAACATAGCAAGTGGACCTTGACCCTGGAAACCCGTATAGGCCAGATAGAGAACTGCGATGACACCGATTCCGAGCACTGCTGCAACGCCCAGAACGAATCCTAACCGGTTGGATTTCTGAGCGGGTTGGGGTGGCGGGGTTAAAAACTCCGCTGGAACTTGAGTCTGTGGCGTTTGCATCTGTGGGGCGGGGACGTTTTGCTGAACTGGTGGAACAGCAGCCTGGGAGACAAACTGAGAGGGTGGGGCCACCGGTTGGTTTTGCGCTGGGGCCTGACTTTGCCAATCCGGTGCGGCCATCGTTTTTAGAGTGTCATCCTCGATGGGGGGGGCGACAATTTGCCCCCGGTGGGCCGCATCCAATGCTTGGGCCATCTCGGTGGAATTTGCGAAGCGATCGGCGGGATCTTTTGCCAATGTTTTTGTCAACCAGCTTTCGATGCCGCGCGGAATAGTGGGCAGCGTGGCCAAAAGGTTAGGAACTGGCTCTAGGATGTGCATCATCATTACCTTAGCTGGTGTTGTCGCCTGAAAAGGCGTATTTCCGGCTAACATTTGGTAAAAAATGATCCCCATGGCATAGAGATCGCTGCGGCTATCAATGTTTTTATCGCCCTGAATTTGCTCAGGACTCATATATGCGGGAGTTCCCAATATTCGGCTGCCCGTCAAGGTTCCTTCGCCCTCGGTAAGACGGGCAATGCCAAAGTCTGAGAGATAGGCATCACCATACTGGTCAAACAGAATATTGCCAGGTTTTAAATCGCGGTGAATAATGCCCTTCTGGTGGGCCGCTTCTAAGCCTGCGGATAGTTGAGTGATGATCCGAATCGATTTTTCTAGAGAAATTTTCCCTTTTTTGAGTAAGTCTGATAATGAACCCCCGGACATTAAGCGCATAACAATGAACGGTTGACCGTCATCTTCCCCAAAATCATAAACTGGAACAATTGCAGCATGCTCCAGCGCGGCCACCATTTTGGCTTCACGCTCAAACCGCTCGCGAAATTGCGGGTCATGCAAAAATGTGCGGGGTAAAATTTTAACCGCAACTTCCCGATCGAAGTTCGGGTCGATCGCTCGAAATACGGTAGCCATTCCACCCCGGCCGAGTTCAGAAATGATCTTATAACGGCCGATTTTCTCTTGAGTCATGGCGATTTCTCTGTTGGCTGATATTTGCTTGTAAGGACAGTTCTAACTCTTGATTATACAATGACTTTGGTGATTCTGTTAGGGATAGTCTACTATTGACGAAAGGCTAACTCCCAGTTAAAATTCTGGCCGCGTAATGGTCGTCGCCATCAACCGGTGGCGACGTTTTTTTGCAGAGGTCACCATGACAAAACAAGAACAACCTGAAGAGATTTTGGACGAAAGTAATGACCTGGAAGCAACCCCAGAAAGTGAAACATCCGCGGATGTGATCAACCTGACAGAGACCAGTGTGAGTACGGTACGGGCCGAGTTGGTGCGGATGAACCAGGGCGGCGCTGAACAGGTGTTTGCCACTGAGGTTGAAATCAACCAGGGTGGAGCTGCAAAAATCGAGGCGCAAGATGTCACCGTCACCCAAGGCGGCGCTGGTATGGTTGAAGCCGCGGCGGTGAATATATCCCAAGGCGGTGCTGGGGTTGTTAGAGCCGAAGATGTTTTCATTCGTGAGGGTGGGGCCGGAATTGTTATCGGTGAACAGGTCTCTGTGGCTGAAGCCCCAACCGGGTTGTTGATCGCTGGTGATGTCAAAGCCGAAACTGTCAAAACCACGGTATTATTGGCCGGTGATGTCGAAGGTAACGTCGAAACCGTATTAGATACGCCCCGGGCCATGTTAGCTGGTCTGACCGCTGGAGTCGCCGTTGGTTTTGTTCTATTTGTAGGGCAGTTGTTGACCAAACGCAAATAAATTGTGAGTAGTGAATTGTGAATGACGAGTTCATAATTCATAATTATTTATCGAGGAGCGAGGGTAACCCCTAATCGGGTGAGAGGCGCTCCGAGGAAGGATTATATGGATAAGATCGTATTGAAAGCCACTCGCCGTAAGGTGACTGGTAAAAAAGTAAAAGTTCTCCGCCGTGAGGGCAAACTGCCGGCCTTGTTATATGGCCACGGCTTGGAATCAACCCCAATTGTCCTGGACATGCGGGATGCTTCCAGAATTCTGAATAGTGTTGGTTCTTCAACCTTGATATCTGTTGATTTGGAAGGTGAAGAGCACGCTGCGCTGGTACGTGAACGTCAGATTGATGTCATTTACCGGCACCTGATCCACGTTGATTTTCAGGCCTTGTCTCTGACCGAGACCACCACTGCCCAAGTTCCGTTGGTACTGGGTGAAGAAAGTGCCCCGGCCGTCAAATCTTATGCGGCTGTTTTGCTCATGGGTATGGACCAGGTTGAAATTGAATGTCTGCCCCAAGATTTACCGGAAAACATCGTTGTTGATGTCACCAGTTTGGAATCGATTGGTGACAGTATTCAGGTGAAAGACCTGACCCCACCAGAAGGTGTTGAAATTCTGGGAGATCCCCAAGCGATGGTCGTTGTCGCTACCGCCCAGATGGGTGAGGAAGAAGAAGACGAAGTTGAAGTTGAAATCGTTGATGGCGCTGAGCCCGAAGTGATTGAAAAAGGCAAAGCGGAAGAAGACGAAGAATAAGTCTGACCAACATCCCGCGAGCCAAGCTCGCGGGATGTTTTTTTTAACGAGGTCTGTGTGCTGAAACGAAACCGCGTGTTTATGGTGGGGTTGGTCGTTGTGATCGGGTTGACCGCTTGCCAGCAGATATTACCTCAGCAACCAGAAGCCACCCCCTCGGCTGACGAAATCGATCTAAGTGAAGTTGAAGAATTACCCCCCGAAGTTGTCAGTGTGCAAGGACAACAAATTCGGCAGTGGGCAATAGAAGCTGAAGCCAACTCGGAATTTTCGGGAGATGAATGGTCCGCGGATGAGGCTACGGGTGCTCCAGATACCCGCCGCTGCGGTGATTATCAAACCGCCTGGTCCTCAGCAGGTAGTGATGCGGAGGTTTGGTTGGAAGTCAAATTTTCACTGCCGGTATATGTGACCGCGGTGAATATTATTCAGTCCTTCAATCCAGATCAGGTGGTGAAAGTGGAATTAGTGGGCCCTTTTGATAGCGCGCTAGAAGTTTTTTCACAGGAACCTCAGCAGATTGATCAAGCCTGCCCTTATACTTTGCCCGTTATGGTTGAAAAAACCGAAGCCCGGTATGATCGGGTTCGCATCACCCTGGATCAATCTATTTTGGGGTTGGGGTGGAATCAAATTGACGCGGTTGAATTGGTGGGGACGTTAGACTAGGAATACCGATTGCGTGGATCAGATAAACCCAAAGCTTCCAACAAAAGCAATGTCATTCGAGCGCTGGCCCCCCACAGCATTTCCCCATCAAAATCTTTGAAATAAATCACTGGAATGGGGGATTCAAATGCTGGCAATTTGCGGTGGCGGATAAACCGATTTTTAGGTGCTGTCAACCATTTTAGGGGAATGGTAAAAATTCGGCTGACTTCTTCAATTTGGGCTTTCACATCATACGGCCAGGGAATCTGGGCCACAACGGGGGTGACGCGGTAATTAGAGATGGTCAACATATCCCTGACTTTGCCGAAAATTTGAACATCTTTTGGATTCATCCCCACTTCTTCGTAAGCCTCGCGTAAAGCAGCATTTTCAGCAGTACCATCGATGGGATCGCACCGTCCCCCTGGAAAGGCCACCTGCCCGCCATGGCGATCATTTTGTTGATTTGTCCGCCGGATATATAGCAAATGCCACTCATCATCAGCCCATAAAAACGGGATCATAACCGCCGCTTTGTGGGGATTAGGACTCAATATGCCCGGTGGATAGGGGGATTCTGGCGTGCGGGTTGGATCAAAAGCTGTGATGAGCTTTTTCTGGATCTGTTTAGCAGAGAGATTCATTCTTTGCGGATGGCACTCCCACAATAAGGGCATTCCCCCGTTTCGGTATCCAACATTTCAACCTCGTCTGGCCGAAGAACGCCCCCACAAAACGGGCATTTTAGCGGCATCTGCCTGCGCCGGGCGGTTGCCTGCTGCTGGGGCTTATCTAAATGGTCAGCTGGGAGGGTCTTGGTTAACCATTTCTCAAATTCTGTTGCCATATCAGGCTGGCCTAATTGACCAAGTTCATATACGACCCGATTTCCTAACCGGTGAAGTTGCGGCCACCTTTTGCCATCCACCAAAATTCCTAATCCTAAGATAATTAGTTCTTTACCCTGCTCGGTGTTCCCGGCCAGGATATTGGCTCGGGCTGCTTGTAAATATAAATTGGGGGCGTGATGCAAACGACCCCGATCATGGGCGCCGCGGGCCAGTTGTTCAAAAATTGTGGCCGCACTGGCATGATCGCCGATTTCCAGCAAATGATGAGCCCGGCGTAACCGTTTGCGCGGGCCATGATCCATCGCGCGGGGACCAAGTGGGGGTCTTCTTCTGCGAGGTTGGGGGCCGCGTCTTCTACGCATCTTGTTTCTCCTTTGAGGGGATATCGGCTCTGATAATTGGTCGGGCGAATACCAAAAATCCGGTGTGGGCAACCATGCGGTCATCGGGACGCAAACGTCCAGGAACTGGTTTATAGTATCGCAACATATTTTCACAAACTTCGATAAACGCGAAATCGTGAGCTTGCAGGGCTTCCAACAAGCGGACAACTTGATTCGTAGTTGGTAGCAAACTTCCGAAATATCCCCCTGGTCGCAGGGCATCTCGCACCACCGGCATATAATCTTCGGGGTTGGGAACATCTAAAAAGAGGGCGTCGACCCCGGTTTCATCGAACCCATAGGCAATATCCCGATTTTTGAAGGTTACCCGGTCTTGATAGCCAACTTTTTCGAGGTTGTTTTTTGCCAACCCTTGAATGGGTTCCCGCGCTTCGTAAGAAAACACCTGCCCCGTGGGACCAACTGCCCAGCATAAGGCCGTTGTCAGTGCTCCAGAACCAGTGCCAGCCTCAATAACCGTCTGCCCCGTACTGATATTCATGTTGACCAATATGAAACCGACATCTTTGGGATACATCACAGTCGTTGATCTTTTGGTATTGAGCATGATTTCATGCAAACTGGGTTGCAGCATGATAAAGGGTTTATTGAGATGAGAAAACACCTCGCTACCCCATGATGTCCCGATAACGTCTTTATAAAATATCTGGCCGTGATTGGTCTGCAACCGACCGTTTTCCGTCAGTTCAACGATGTGTTTTTTACCGCGCGGATCAATGAATTGGGCCAGATCGCCCTCTTGGGCTGTAGTTTTATTTTCTAATGTCATTTTGATAGATATACTCGAAAACTGATGATCGTAACTTGTAACTGATGTTATGCACGGATGAGAATATGTGTTAGAAAATTCACCCTTCGATACGCTGAGGCTACTCAGGGTGCTGCGTACGTAGTGAGCTTGTAACTAATCCTACTGCTCAATGAGTGACAGCCAATACCCGATCCCTAAAACTGCTAGGGCTCCCAGGGTTGCCATGCCTAAGTTGAGGGGTCCCAGGTTTAAAAAAGTGAAACCAAAGGCGGCACCAATGATATGCCCGATCCAAAAACCGATCCAGGCCAGAATAATGTAAAGTAATAAACGGCCCAAACCGCCGCCGCGATACAGATGGAAAACTGCGCCGTAAAGACTAGAAATTATTATTCCGATGAGAATACTTGGGAGGGTCATGGGGATAAATTGAATGAAGATCGTTATTTAATTTTGACTGCTGCGCCACTCGGAGGCCAGTATAGCATAGAGGTAAAAATAGAAAATTTGAACTAGGGAAGAGTATCGATGTTGTCTGAAATCCATAATCTGGGTGCAATTGGGGTGCAACTAGCACACTAAACTCTCAAAATGTCATCCATAACCATAGCAGCTTTACTCTCCTGAGTAGGGATGTAGTGACTGTACACTCTCAACGTGACACCAACATTTGCGTGTCCTGCGTAACGTGAAACTTCTGTAACCGGGACATTGCGTTGAAGCATCAAAGAGATTGCAGTGTGTCTCAAATCATGAAATCGTATCCTGGGGAGCCCTGCTCTCTTGATAGCTTCGTAATGAGCGTGGCGTAAACCAGTGCGAGAGAATGGTAGACCTCCCCTGGAAGGGAAGACGACATCATACTCAGTCCATTCTCTGCCGCTGGTTGCTCGGCTCACCTCTACTTGCTCCAATTGTTTCCTAAGAACATCAACGAGGTAATCCCCAATCCTGAGCGTACGCTTACTTGCTGCGCTCTTGAGAGGCCCGAACTTAGGTGATACTCCTTTTTCTTTTGCCATCAACTGCTGGACGATGTGAATAACACCGTTGTCTAGATCGACATTCTGCCAAGTGAGCCCAGCAAGCTCACCAATTCTCAGAGCGGTCCCAACCGCAAATTTGAGAGCATTAGCTGGTCTAGTATACCGATGCGCCTCGACTGTCTCAACGTACAAAAGTACCTGATTAGCAGTCCAGACTTCTAAGATATCGTTATCCTTGACTTCCTTACTGGCCGGATAAATGTCTACACGATCGAACGGGTTGAAATCAATTGATCCCACATTGACGTACCTGTCCAGAACATTTCTGAACGTTGTAAATCCGAGCCGGATATGCTTTGTCCAGGAGTCTTGATGCACATGTGCGTCAATAGCCGCTTGAACGACGGCAGGGGTGACATCACCGAGAGTGACATTGCCAAAAATGGGTTTGATATGGTTTTCAAATAGCGCCGAGTAAAGGGTATAGGTCGACAGCCTGACCGATCCCCGCTTACCTGCAATCCATTCATCAAGAGCCTGGTGCACAGGGCGATCCCCGTTACCCATAGATCCGCCCAACAGAGCTGATTTTCGTTGATCAGCGAGCCATGTCCGACACTCTTTAGCAGTGACGGCAGTCTTTGATTTACGGCGACCATTTACAACAATCTGAGCTCGAAACTTTCCACGCTCGGTTTTGTAAATAGTCCCCTCTCCAGATGTTCTTCGTTTAGCCATTGGCTCAGGGCATAGTATTCAATTGTAACAACGAAAGGGGTTACTACTTCTCTTGCTGTTGTTTTTTGAAGCGGATCAAGGCGGCAATTTCTGCCTGATCCTTCGCATCGAGCGTAAGTAGCTCATTCATGATGTGAGCTACCTCAGCGTCCCATTCTTCTTGCTCATCGATGAGATCAGCCAATTCAAATATGAGCTGTCGGCTTACCCCCATCGCATCGGCAATCTTGGCGCAGGCTTTCCAACCAAGCGGCTGAACTCCCGTTCGAGTTTTTGACAGCGCAGAGGTCGCCAAATCAGCAGCTAAACATAGCTGCCGGTCGCTTGTGTAGCCTCTAGATGCCATGTTTTCATCGAGCCAATTCAATAATTTCTTTTGCATTTTCGAATCCTCAACTTCCGAAGTCGTTTCTACCTTTCCACTAGAAACTGCATAAATATTACCAGATAATTCAGTTTTTTGGTAATTCTTTATTTCTTGACAGTAATAGGTACCCGAGATTATACTTGTAGGTAACATATGAGACCTGAGGGGAGAATCCTGGGCTGAGGCCCGGTGCTGAAGAAGCCAAGCCCAACATGGAGGAACCTTAACATGGCACGACAGAATAATGAGCAATCTTTTAACACTGCGCGATTTCACGATGCGGTAGACCGTAACTCTCAAATCGGGATCAGCTTTCTCGCCGCAACACAGCAAGTACTCATCGAAAACCTCGGTGGGTTGGCGCTGTATACCATCGATGTCTTGTTCGGCGGCTTGGCTTTGGCACTCACGACTGGACAACACCTTAGTCAGTTCAAGTTTTCGCTACTCCTCATTATCTCAACGCTACTAGGTTTAGCTACAACCGCTATCCAGTATCGTTTGTGGCGGATTGTAATCCGCACAGAGAATTGGATGGAACGCTGGCCGCACATCCTGGCGGGGGGGGTGATCGCCCTGCTTGACACCTTTATCGACGGAACTCTGGTCGAATGGTTCCTTGGTGGTAAACCCGCAAATTGGCCTCGCCCTATAGCTGGAATGACACCAATGTACTGGATGATTTGGGGGACGATCATCCTCGTTTGTGGGCTGAACGAACCGCTTATCGAGTTGTTCAAAAATCAGGCTTACCGACAAACGATGTCTCGCTCTACTCGTACCGCCACGCCTCAGACGCAATCACGACCGCAAAATCAAACCAATAACCGGTCAAGAACCAGCTACTCACCACATAGTACCTGTGATACATCAAAACATCGTTCCGGATTTATAAAGTAAACCATCAACAGA
>CAYVQU010000075.1:0-24220 GCA_964453155.1 uncultured Anaerolineales bacterium
GTATATGATAGAAAAATTAGAAGAGATCAAACAGACAGGTTTGACTTCGCTCGAATCCGTGACCGATGAGGACGCGCTAAACGAGTGGAAGGTCGCGCACGTTGGGCGCAGTTCGGCCATTATGGACGTGTTCAAGAATATGGGCAGCGTGCCCAAGGAAGAGCGCGGCAATGTGGGCCGGACGGCCAATCAGGTTAAGCAGACCTTAGAGGCTGCTTTCAATGAGAAAGCTGAAGCCCTAAAAGAGGCCGCTTTGGAGCATTCTTTAGCTTCCGAGCGTTTGGATGTAACTTTGCCGGGTCGGGCTATCCCCCGCGGGCGGCTGCACCCTGTTACCCAAACGCTGCGTGAGATTTATCGCGTCTTCGCCGATATGGGCTTCCAGGTTTACCGCTCGCGCGAAGTTGAGACCGACGAATACAATTTCCAATTGCTCAATTTCCCCCCCAACCACCCGGCCCGCGAGATGCAGGATTCGTTCTATTTCAATTCGGACGATGACCGGGGCGATAACCCCCTTCTGCTGCGGACCCATACGTCCCCAGGGCAAATCCGGGCCATGCGGGAATATTCAGGCGAAAACCCAGAGAATCCCCCCCCCGTGCGGATCATTCTCCCCGGAATGTGCTACCGCTACGAGCAGGTCAGCACCCGCTATGAGAGCCAGTTCACTCAGGTGGAAGGGTTGGCCGTCGGCGACGATATCACCTTCAGCGACTTGAAAGGGACCCTCAGTGATTTCGCCCGACGGATGTTCGGGCAAGAAGTTCGGACCCGATTTCGGGCCTCCCATTTCCCCTTCACTGAACCCTCCGCCGAGATGGATGTCGAGTGTTTTCTGTGCGGGGGCGATGGCTGCCAGGTCTGCAAGAAAACCGGTTGGCTCGAAATTTTGGGCTGCGGTATGGTCCACCCCGTCGTTTTAACCAATGGCGGTTACGACCCTGAAAAATACACCGGCTATGCCTTCGGCATGGGTCCCGAACGAATTACCATGCTCCGCCACCGGATTGAGGACATCCGCTACTTTTGGGCCAATGATCTCAGATTTTTGGAGCAGTTTTAGGCAATAAACCGCGAATTACGCTAATCTTCGCAAATTTGATAAAAGATTAGTGAGAATTCGCGAGATTAGCGGTTTGAATTTGCAATTGAAACCAAGATGTGCAACACTAAAGAAGTTCGTCCGTATAGTTAATGTGTTAGTCCATCTGATAGGTTCTGCGGTAAGTATTGATAATCAATACCAAGCTAAAATCGCACAACACGTTGTAAAGGAGTACCTTATGTCTGAAAACCCCAACCCCCAACCTGATCTGACTTCACAATTCCGTGATCTGGGTGATCAGTTGAAGAATTTGTTGCAAACCGCCTGGGATAGCGACGAAGCCCAACAGGTCAAAGAAGAACTCAAAATTGGGATGCACGAACTTGGCCGGGTTGCGACCGAGGCCGTCGAAGATTTCAAAACCAGTGAAATCGGAGAAAAACTCAAAACCGAAGCCGAAGATTTCAAATCCCGCGTCGATAGCGGCGAAGTCGAAATCAAAGCCCGCGATGAAATCTCGAAGGCACTTAATATGATCAACACCGAGTTGCAGAAAGCCATCGACAGCTTCAAGCCCCCTGCCGAACCGGAGGCCTAAATGTTAAAGCTCACAGAGCTCATTACAACCGAAGATCGGGTCGGAAAACCGATCGAAGCTGGCGGTAAATTTATCGTTCTGGTGGAAAAAGTGACCAAAATCCAGCCTCCAGGTATGTGGGGCGTCGGTCTCTGGCGGCGACCCTCCGCCGTCGTAATCGAGCACCCTGATGGCACCGACGAAGTTATCACAATCCAAGACCCAACTCGGAATGCGGTGCTAACGCTGCTGGGGTTTAGCATCATTGGCGCTGTGCTCATTTGGCTAATTAACAAAACGATCCAACGTTGAACGTTATAACGTTTTAAACGTTAAGGAGTATCTCATGTCTGAAGAAGAAAAAATTGAAGTTGAAGTTACCGACCCTGGTCAGGCCATCGATATGGCCCAAGAAACAATCGAGACATTTCTCGATACGGCCGATGTCAGCAAAGTTTATGGTGAACCGGTTGAACATGAAGGTAATCTGATCATCCCCGCGGCCGAAGTTGTCGTCGGGATGGGCTTTGGCGCCGGCTACGGTGGCGATCACAAAGGTGATGGCGGCGGTGGCAGCGGCGGTGGCGGTAAAACTTTCTCTCGCCCAGTCGCCGTGGTGATCTCCGATAAAAACGGCGTGCGCGTCGAACCCGTCATGGATCCCACCAAGATTGCTCTCACCATGTTTACCAGTCTCGGTTTTATGTTTGCAACCCTGGCGAAGATGCGAAAAGGCAAGTAAACGGTTATCAGTCGTCAGTGAGTGGTTCACTGACGACTGATGAAGAAATAAACGGACTAACACATGAAAGCACCCATATCTTGGATTAAAGAATTCGTTGACATCGATCTTCCCATCGAGGAACTTGCCCATAAAATGACGATTGCCGGTCTCGAGGTGGAAGAAATTCGATACGTTGGCCTGCCCAAACCGGAGGGCCAGCAGCAGTATAAAATTACCGGTTTCTCCTGGGAGCCGGACAAAATTGTGGTTGGTGCAATCCATGAGGTCATGCCCCACCCTGATGCCGATAAACTGGTGCTCTGCAAACTGGACGATGGCGAGCAGTTACACACCGTCCTGACCGGCGCGCCCAATTTGTATGAGTTTAAAGGCCAAGGACCGCTCGAAACTCCGCTGAAAGTGGCCTATGCGCGGGAAGGTGCGACCATCATCGATGCCTACAAACCCGGCAACAATACGGCTAAACTCAAACGGCGCAAAATTCGCGGCGTTGAATCCTACTCGATGGCTTGCTCCGAGCGCGAACTCGGAATTTCGGATGAGCATGAAGGCATCATTATTTTGGATGATGACGCTCCCGTTGGCGTGCCTTTGGCTGATTATATGGGGGATGCGGTTTATGACATCGCCATCACGCCCAACTTTGCCCGCGATGCCAACATCATCGGCGTGGCCCGCGAAGTGGCCGCCATCACCGGGAAGGAACTCCGCTACCCAGATTTAACCGTCAAAATGGACGGCCCACCCATTGAGGGCGCGGTGGAAATTGAAATCACCAACCCCGATGTAAATCCCCGCTTCGTTTTGGGGCTGATCGAGAACGTTAAAATTCAACCCAGCCCCTATAAGGCCCAATTGCGCCTGCGTCTCGCAGGTACTCGTCCCATCGATGCCTTGGTCGACGCCACCAACTACGCCATGTTCGAGTTGGGCGAACCCTTGCACGCGTTCGACTACGATATCTTGCTCGACCGGGCCAAAGCCGACGGAGCCGATCACCCCACCATCATCACCCGAATGGCTGCAAAAGGCGAAAAGCTGGTCACTCTCGACGATGTTGAACGCACTTTGGACGATTTCAGTGTTCTAGTCTGCGACCAATCTGGTTCGTTGGCTCTGGCCGGCGTGATGGGTGGTCAAGAATCTGAAATCAACGTCGAAACGACGAACGTACTGCTTGAAGGCGCGAACTGGAACATCATCAACACTCGCCGGACTGCGATGTCGCAGAACTTGCCGTCAGAAGCCTCCTACCGCTTCTCCCGCGGCGTTCACCCTGAGTTGTCCCCCCAAGGCGTACTCCGCGGCCTGCAATTGATGCTAGAGTGGGCCGGTGGCACCGTCCGCCAGGGTTTGGTCGATGAGTACCCCCTCCCCGCGGATGACCCCACTGTCGAAATCACCCCCGCTGACGTCCGTCGCTGGCTGGGGATTGCACTCTCACCTGAAGAGATCGCGGCAATCCTTGAATCCCTCGAATTCAAAGTCACGATTCACGATTCACGGATCACGGCGACCACGCCGGATCACCGCCTCGACATCGCCACTGGGGTTATTGGTAAAGCCGATTTAATGGAAGAGATCGCCCGGGTTTACGGCTACGATCGCATCCCTGAGACTCGCATGGCTGACGCCCTGCCTCCCCAGCGCGGTAACCGACATCTTGAAATCGAAGAACGCCTTAAAGACTTGCTCTCCGACCTGGGACTGCAGGAGGTCATCACCCACCGCTTGACTTCTCCGGAACGAGAGGCGAAGCGGCTTTCCCCAGAAACGCCGCCCGAGGAGATGCCCTATCACACGCTGGCGAATCCAATTTCCCCGGAACGGTCGGTGATGCGGCATAGTTTGTTCTCAGCAGTGCTTGAAATCGTGGAACGCAACGCCCGTATTCGTGAGCGAATCGCGATCTATGAGATCAACCCGGTCTTTCTGCACTCTGAAGAAGGCGTATTACCCGATGAAAAACAACGGTTGGTTATTGCCCTAACGGGCCCCCGCGCCCTCCCCGATTGGCAGGGAGCCGACACCACTCCGATGGACTTCTTCGACCTGAAAGGCGTTATCGAACGCGCGGTAGTGGGTCTTCACCTGGAAAATGTTTCCTACGAACCAATCCAGCACCCCAGCTTCCACCCGGGGAAATGTGCCAAAGTTATGGTCGGCAAAACCCAAATCGGCGTGATGGGTGAGGTTCACCCTCAGGTGGTCGAAAACTACGATTTGCCGGAATCCCCCCTCCTCGCCGCGGATTTCGATATGGAAGCCATTATTGCCGCGGTCCCGGTCTTGTTCAACACGACTGCGATCCCTACTCAACCGCCGATCCTGGAAGACATCGCTCTGATCGTGAATGAAACCGTCCCGGCGGCCGAAGTTGAGGGGCTGATCAAACAAACCGGCGGCAAGACGGTTACGAATGTCCGCCTGTTCGATGTCTACCGTGGTGAGCAATTGGGGGCTGGGAAGAAATCTCTGGCCTACAGCCTGACCTACCAAAACCCCGAACGCACCCTGACCGATAAAGATGCGGCCAAACTCCGCAATAAAATCGTCAAACGGCTCGAACGCGAACTTGGGGCGCAACTTAGAGGATGATACAATGATAGGGGCAAGTGATCTTGCTCCTATCATTACCATTTTTAGGAGGCTCTTATGGATAAACGAACTGGTGGCATTATTGGTTTGGTCGTCACAATTTTATGCTGTGGGCTACCGGGGTTATGTGGGTTGTGTTTTGGCCCATTTTATGCCGTCATCGGCATGATCCCAGGCGCAGACCTTGACACCTTTGGCAGCGCGGACCCCGGGGCGGCAATCGGTTTTGGGATTGCAACCTTGTGTGTCAGCGTAATTTTCGTCGCGATCCCGGCCGCGGTGTGGTTCTTCGTGTTGCGCGATAAACCAGCCGCAGCAGACGAGGTCATTGAATACGACGAACCGATGCCCGAAGATTTGTAGACCACATGCGGTATCGCCGATCGGCCATCATTGCTACCGCCACGACCGCATTGTGCTGTGGTTTACCCGGGCTGGTCAGTTTCTGTATTGGTCCGATGGCAATCTATGGTGCGAAACTACCAGAGTCTGGCATTGCCCCAGATGAAGTAAATGGTGTCATTGGAATGGGGGTAGTGCTGATCTGCGCTGGGATTTTGGGAATCATTGTTCCAATTTTAGTCGGTTTGTTTACATTCCGAAAACCGAAAATCAAACCTGAAGATTTGAACGAACCAATCCCCGTAGATGATTTTTAATCAGAAAAACACGCCAGCAAAAACGCTGGCGTGTTTTTGTTTTAGGAGGTCATCATGCGAATAAAACTATTGATCTTAATCGTTTCTTTGCTGACCTTCACCCTCGCATGTAATTTTCTCACCAGTCAGGATCGGGCTTCAGAACCAACCCCAGTCGCCTCCAGCGCCGACTGCAGTCCAACCATTCCAGATGAAAAGCCCAAAAAAGGTCAATATGAAACCATTGTAGAAGAGTTTGACATAGCTGTTCCTTCGAGGAATCGCATCTATGGAATGATTCGGCGTCCAGACTCAGAGAAATATCCGGACTTATGTTTCCCCGGAGTGATTCTGGTCCCAGGGGGGATCAACCCGGGGCGGCTGTTGGCATTAGGGCGCGATGCTCGTTCGCTGGCAGAAGCCGGAATGGTGGTTGTCACGTTTAATGCTGAGGGCAGAGTGGATTCTTCTCCTGACGATATTCAATCCGAAGGGGCCGAGGACTACAACGGTCATCGCCACCAGGATGGACTCTGTGCATTGGTCAAACATACCGCGGCACTGCCCTATGTAATTGCTGAAAATGTTGGAATTTCGACTCAATCCTATGGCATCACCATGGCAGCTGGATGTGTAGCACGGCATCCTGGGGTGCCTGTAAAATATATTGTCGATGGGGAAGGACCGCCGAACAGTTATGTCACCACCCACGAGGCCCGGACCTTGGATGGGGACCCAACCAATGATAAGCATGAAGTTGTTTACGGAATTTTAGGTCATTACAGCCGGGAGAGGGACCCCTCAGCTGCAAATCAGGCCTTTTGGGATGAGCGTGAAGCCGAAAGCTTCATTGGTGATTTTCGCGGTTATTATCTCCGCTTACAAGCTGAATGGGATCATGCCCAACCCCCTGAAAAACCCGCCGAAGTGGCGATTTTCCATCAACCCCCAACCTGGTGGCAAAACAAGCATACGGGCATCATCGTCAACGCCGCGGTGGATGGCGGTGTCCCGTGGGTGCGAGTAAACTTACCGCAACACGGTAATCCAGTAAATGCCCGTTATGATGTCGACCAAATGCCCGTATTCTTACCCGGTTATCTGGCAGACAAACCCTGGGCAGTTTTGGGGATACTTGAAATGGCCCGAATAGAATAAGTTCATCCGATTTCGGGAGAGAAACCAAGTCCCCCTACCTGCGGGGGGATTTAGGGGGGTGAACTGCCTAATTTCCACAAAAAAATCCCAAGGATAACAATTCCTTGGGATTTTTTATTTTTTGGGAGAATGAAGTGACTTACGCAGATTTCGGAAAGGTTTTGAAAATATAAGGCATGTTCAAACCGAAATCTGCTCAGGTTGTGCGGTAATCCAAGTTGATCAGCTGATGCGTACAAACCGCACAGCACTTATTCCATGCGCTCGAGCATTTCTGCCTCTTCTTGTTTACGGCGAGATTTTGTCAGGCCACCGACCAATAACAAGATCAATGAAACAATCAAAACCACCAGACTCTGCCATAGCAAGGGCTTGAATATTTCAGCTGCCAAAATCAGGATGGCCAGAATGGCTTCACTTTGAATAACTTCTGGGGTTTCACTGAGCGGGCCACTTGCTAATAATTGGGTGATCAGGGGCCGATAAACCAATGCCATTGCCAGGGCCCAAATTGCCCCGACAGTAAGCGGAATTCCCCACCACAGGCCCAAGCTTTTTAATCCCCGGACAGCGAAAATCAAAATCAAAAACAGCAGTAAAATCGGAATGAGGGGGGCCAGATTCATCACCATTCGAATGAGACGTAATTGGGTTTTTATCACAGCCGGTCCGACTCCAGCCGTATCTTCCAGGCCTGCCAGTGTTTCTGTAAGATCAAAGGCATTGGGCACATTGGCCACCAGATCGCCTAAAGATTCTAAATAATCGCTAAATTGGTCTTCATACCAGGGATCGGGGAACTCGCATAAATTGTAGAGCACCTGCGTTCCGGGGGGTGCGGCCGCTAATCGGGTTTTGAAATCGTTGATCTGATCCTGATTGCAGTCAGGCAAAGCACTGTAGGCCACAGCGATCGAGGTGATACCGTGCTGGCTGTCCACCCGATCCTTGAAAGGGGTCAAATCCCAGGTTATATCCGGTACCGGGTCATCTGAATCAATCCATTCATAAGTGCCATCGACAGATGTTTCCACAAATTCCGTTAGAATTTCATTGGTCAGGACCTCCCATCGGATCGTGCGCCAATTTTCCACCGTCATAAACAAGAACAGCTGGACGACATCCGGCTCCCCAACCCAGGCTTCTGCTTCTCCTGAGGCATAGCGCCCTTGAGCCTCAGTTTGAGAATACCAGGATAGCGCCGCGGGAATAAGATCCGATTCGGTCACAATTTCGGTAATCACTTTTTTAACCAAGGGAGGATCAAAAACCACCCGCCCGACATCATAGGCCAGCAAAGAGAGGGGAATGGCGATAATTAAGATCAATACGACAATGAACGCGATGAAACGAGCCAGGCCGGTGAAGAATTTTCTCATGATTTTTGCTCCTCACTCATGGGTTCTTACCCATGCAAACAACCATTAGCATCAATCCCCCATCATCCAGGATTTACTTCGAGAAAGCATCGAAGTAAATTGAACCTAGGATTTAACCGCACCACACTTAGTATACAGGGAGTTGATGTTTTGCGCAAATTTCTCAAAAAGTTTTTCCCTTCAGTCGTTTTCGGAAAAAAGCTTGAAATTGAATCTTAGCCGAAACCGAAAACTGTTCAGGCGTGATGGAGATTCTGTTAGGTTTATTTCAAAACACAAACCGGTCCACACTTAAACGCGGCAGCCACCTGAAAGGTGGATCTTTCAGGTGGCTGCCACTTTGCTAATTTTTATTGATGACTCGCCAGTTGAATGATTTCTTCTAACGACTTTTCGGCCAAAGAATTAAGGCGAAGATCGGCATGATCCAAGGGAAGTTGTCGGGTGAGGGGATTAGGAATCACTACCGCAAAAATCCCGGCTTTTTGGGCTGCGGTGACTCCGTTGGGTGAATCTTCAAATACAATGGCCTCTTCGGGTTTCAGCCCCAAAGATTTCAATGCCAAAAGATATAACTCGGGATCGGGTTTTGTAACGGCCACATCATCGGATGTATGGATCACTTCGAAATAATCGAGCAATTCCAGGCGTGTCAGATGTCCTTTGACCCATTTACTATCCGAACTGGAGGCGATTCCTAATTTCAATCCCATTTTCTGAGCAGTCTCGAGTTTTTCCACCACGCCGGGCAAAATTGGTTGGGCGTGGGCGAGTTCAATCTCGCGAGCACTACGGCGGGGTGCAATCGCCTCCCGATCTAATTTTTGGCCAATCTGCTCCTCAAGCATGGTTAGGGGGTCAAAATGCTCTAAATCGGAGGTGCCAATGATCGTCGCCCACACTTCAAACGGCAGTTCAGCTTCATATTCCTGGTACAGCTCCACCCACGATTGGAAAACGGGGCTTTCGGTCTCTAAAATCAAACCATCAAAATCAAATATTAATCCACGGATCATTTATATTACTCCAATGTTGAAATTTTGTTTCGATAAGGAAACCAGGAATACAAGAAAAATTTATGCTTCCCTGGTTTCTTTATCGAATTCAGCACCAATTTGATAAAACGCGGCCAAATCGGGCCGGTT
Organism: uncultured Anaerolineales bacterium; assembly: GCA_964453155.1. Lineage (GTDB taxonomy): Bacteria > Chloroflexota > Anaerolineae > Anaerolineales > UBA11858 > CAYVQU01. The sequence continues at coordinate 9,289 of CAYVQU010000075.1, forward strand.
TTGGCTTTCAAAGCGCCGGGTGGCCTCTGCAATGGAGACCAGATCAACGCTGACCACATTCCCATCCGGGTCGGCGGGTTGCCCGATAATTTCGATATCCCCGACCCCAATAACGCGGTAAAACTCAGGATGGGGCAAGTAGGGACGGTATGGCTCGGGGGCTTCAGAAAAATAATGGAGAACACTGAACAATTGAAAAGTCCGGATTCTAGATCCTGTTTCCTCCTTCATTTCCCGGTGGATAGTATCCATGTAGGTTTCACCGGGTTCCAATGTCCCGCCAGGAATATCCCAATTCCCATTTTCATCCAGGATAATGAGCCACTGCTCCCCAACCTTAGGTACCATGTTAACATTGCTGATGAGGCTAGCTGGGGGTGAAGTCGCCGTTAAATCATACTGGCCCTGAGCCTGGCCATCAACAAACGGCTCGAAAATTTGAGGGTATTGTTTTCTTATTTTTTCAGCCAGCATACCGCCGCATTATACCTCGGGGTTGCGCGCAAAAATCAGGGTAGATGCGCATTCATCCAGCTTGGATAATTGAAAGTAGAATGCGCTGATAGCAATTGCGCATTCCCCCGCAAAATCAGGTAGACGAATCCCCGCACTCATGTTATACTGCGCACCGCTCCCGCCCAGAGAGGCGGGATAATCTATGTTTGTGTCCCAAAAAAGGACAAAGTCCCGCGCAGCGGGATAAATCACACACGCTTCCCGACCTGTTGGGGCGTGCCGCGAGCGGGGAGGCTTACCAGCGGTTCCGAACAGGGGTGAAGGGAGCGGAGGCAAAACGCAAAGGAGTTGTTTTAATGCCTACTGTTTCCATGAAAAAATTGTTGGAAAGTGGCGTGCACTTTGGTCACCGAACCCATAAGTGGCACCCCAAAATGAAGCCCTACATCTTCACCGAGCGGAATCATATCCACATTCTCGACTTGCAGAAGACCGTCAAGGCTTTGGACGAAGCTTACGCGTTAGTGCGCGACACCGTCGCCAACGGCGGCTCAGTGTTATTTGTCGGAACGAAACGCCAAGCCCAAGAGACTATCGAACTTGAGGCCACCCGCTGTGGGATGCCTTGGGTGACCCAACGCTGGCTGGGTGGGACCTTGACCAACTGGTCCACCATTCGCCAACGCATTAACGAACTCGAACGCTTGGAGCGAATGCGCGACGGCGGCGATTTCGCGAAGGTAACCAAGCGCGAAGCCCTGGGTTTCGAACGCAAAATCGAACGCCTAGAAATGCTTTTGGGCGGTATCCGCAAGATGGCCGGGGTTCCCGATTTGCTCTTTGTCGTCGACGTCCGGCGGGAAGAAACTTCGGTCCATGAGGCTAACTTACTCGAAATCCCCGTAGTTGCCATGGTCGATACCAATTGCGACCCCCGCAACATCGATTACATCATCCCCTCCAACGATGACGCCATTCGGGCGATCAAATTGTTGGTCGGTACCATCGCAGATGCCGTTCTCGAAGGCCAAGCGATGCGCAAGGATATCGATGAAGATATGCCGATGGATTCTGCCGCGGCTTTCGATGTTGACTCCGAATTGACGGATGAAGATTTACTGGGTGATGCTACCCTGGCAAAACTGGAAGCCCAACGCGAAGAAGAAGCTGAGGAAGAAACCACAGCTGAAGAAACTGAAGAAGCAGCTGCAGAGGGCGCGGTGGAAGCCGTTGAAGAAGCTGCCGAAGCTGCTGCTGAAGAAGAAACTGCCGAAACCAAGGCCGAGGCCGAGGCTGAAGCTGAAGAAAAAACCGAATAGGACGAAGCAAATAATGGCTATTTCAGCAAAAGATATTAAAGAACTCCGCGAAGCCACTGGTGTTGGTTTCTTGGATTGCCGCAAGGCCCTCGAAGAGGCTGGTGGCGACTTCCAAAAAGCTGTTGATTTCCTGCGTGAACGCGGTTTGGCCAAAGCAGCCAAACGCGCTGGACGCGAGGCCTCCGAAGGCGTTTTGGAACTTTATGACCACGGCAACGGCCGGGTCGGCGTGATGGTGGAAGTCAACTGTGAGACCGATTTTGTGGCCAGCTCCGAAGCTTTCCGCAAACTCGCGCACGAGATCGCCCTCCAGATTGCTGCTGCTTCCCCGCAGTACGTCACCGAGGATGAAATCCCCGCCGACGTGATTGCGCATGAGGAAGAAATTGCTCGCAACCGGGCCATCGAAGAAGGCAAACCTGAGAAGATTTTAGACCGCATTGTTGAAGGCCGCATCAAGAAATTCAAAGAGGAAGTTGTTCTGATGCAGCAGGCATACATTCGCGATGACAAGCTGTCCATAGAAAAATACCTGCACGAAAACATCGCCGCTCTAGGTGAGAATATTCTCATTCGACGCTTCGTCCGCTGGGAAGTCGGCGAACAAAGCGCTGAATAATTTTACAAAGGCCAACCAATCGGTTGGCCTTTTTCTTATGCAATCATTTAGTTGCACGCAACCAAATGGTTGGAAAGGAATTTTATGGGAACCGATCTTAAATACAACCGGGTTATGCTCAAATTGAGCGGGGAGGCTCTCTCGGGGGATGGTGGTTTTGGTATTGATCCTTTACGGGCTGAGGAAGTAGCTCGCCATATTGGAGAAATTGCAAAACTTGATATCCAAATCGCGATTGTGATCGGCGCGGGCAACTTGTGGCGCGGCAAACTCGGTCTCGACCGGGGAATGGACAGAGCCACGGCAGACTACATGGGCATGCTGGGCACCGTGATGAATGCTATGGCCTTAATGGATGCCCTCGAGCGGTGTGGCGTAGTCACCCGGGTACAATCCGCGATTGAAATGAAATCTGTCGCCGAACCCTATATCCGGCGACGGGCCATCCGACATCTAGAAAAAGGTCGGGTTGTGATATTTGGTGGGGGGACCGGCAACCCCTATTTCTCCACCGACACCGCGGCCGCGCTGCGAGCTACCGAAATCGGGGCCGATATCGTCATCAAAGCCACCAAGGTTGATGGTGTTTACGATAAAGACCCCAAAATTCATGCCGATGCAGTCAAATTTGACCATCTGAATTACATCGAGGTATTAAACCGCCGACTGGCTGTGATGGACAGCACGGCAATTTCGCTGTGTATGGATAACCACATGCCAATTTTGGTTCTAAACCTGTGGGAAACCGGTGTTTTACAAGCAGCTCTACACGGGACTGCGGTAGGCACACTGGTTACTGAATAACAATCCAGACCAGCCGAGTTTTGAAATCCCGGCCGGTCTAATTAGCGGAACACACCTCCAAAAACAGGCTCAAAAGTGAACCGCTTTCGGGCCTGTTTTATCCTCAGGGGAGGATATTTATCCCCTTTTCTGTCCGTCCTTTTTCGGGTATCCTTAAAAAGTATTGTGTATGACTTGATCAGCATCCAAAGGAGACTGTTATGCTCAACGATGTATACGCAGAAGCAAAATCAAGAATGAATGGGGCCATCCAGGCCTTAGAGGAGGACTTAGCCGGGATCCGGACTGGACGAGCAAACCCCGCATTGGTTGAGAAAATGCAAGTGGAATATTATGGCGCGCCAACTCCCTTGCAACAATTGGCCAGCATCGGGGTTCCCGAACCACGCCAGCTACTCATCCGGCCTTTTGACCCCAGCACGTTAAAAGATGTTGAACGGGCAATTTTGTCATCCGATTTGGGGCTAACCCCGAATAGTGATGGTAAGGCTATTCGCTTAAACTTGCCACCTCTGACCGAAGAACGCCGTCGGGAATTGGTTCGGATGGTTAAAAATCGGGCTGAAGAGGCCCGAGTGGCCGTCCGCAACGTCCGGCGGGACAGCATAAAAGATCTGCGCGAATTTGAATCCGAAAAGATGATCACTGAAGATGATCTAAAACTTGGTGAGGATGAACTGCAGAAAATTACCGACGAATATGTTGAAAAAATTAACGACATTGGCGAACGCAAAGAGACCGAGGTGATGGAAGTCTAAGTGTTGTGCGGTTGGTGAGCAGCTTACAGACTAGCAATTTAACCGCACAACCTTGGCAGATACCGGTTTAAACTCCATTTTTGGCCAAATTATTTCCGGTATCTGCGGAAATTAGAGATTATTAGGAAACAGAATGAATTCAAGCGAAGAAAAATCCCTGCCAGCCAAAATTCCGCGGCATATTGCGATTATTATGGATGGCAATGGCCGTTGGGCAGTTTCTCGAGGCAGACCTCGGCTGGCAGGGCATCGAGCAGGAACAGAAAATTTACGCCAGATCATCGAGGCCTGTGTTGAATTTGGGGTTGAATATCTCACAATATACGCCTTTTCCACCGAGAATTGGGGCCGGCCGGTTGAAGAAGTGCGCGGTCTGATGCGGATTTTGGAGGATGTTCTCGATCGGGAGTTACCCAAACTGCATAAGAATGGGGTCAAACTACGCCACATTGGCCGTTTAGACCGCCTCAAACCATCTTTGAAACAAAAAGTTTTAGACGGAATTGAACTCACTAAAAACAACAATCGGTTAAAACTCAACGTGGCCTTTAATTACGGTGGCCGCGATGAAATCGTATGGGCCATTCGAAAAATAATCGAATCGGGTGTTGCCCCAGATGAAGTCACCGACGAATTGGTGAGTCAATATTTATTCACGGCCGGAGTACCCGACCCTGATTTAATCATCCGTACTTCCGGAGAATTGCGCGGTAGTAATTTTTTGATCTGGCAAGGGGCCTATGCTGAATGGTATTTCCCAACTCCTTACTGGCCAGATTTCGATAAAGAAGAACTCCGCAAAGCGCTCCACGAATATGCCAGCCGCGACAGACGCTACGGCGGCGTAAAAACCCCACAAAAATAATTGAGTCGAATATGCTAAAACAACGCGTTTTGGTCGTCGCGGTTTTACTCCCAATTGGATTTGGATTTATTTATCTTGGCGGTTACTATTTCCTGGCTTTTATGTCGGTAATTTTCGGGCTGGCGGCCTGGGAATATGCCAAATTATTCAAAAGTGGTGGCTTCGAACCTAAGCGAACCATCGTTGTCATCGGAACCCTGGCCATCGTAATTGGCCGCGGCCTCAACGGATTTGAAAGCGCTGATTGGATTTTAGGATTCTTCATATTAGGGGCAATGCTCTATCATATGATCGAATATGAGCGCGGTCGTGATCATGCTGGTTCGGATTTTGCGATCACAATTTCAGGGGCGTTGTATATCGGTTGGCTGGGCGCATACATGATCTCCCTACGGAACCTACCCAATGGAATGTGGTGGTTCCTGATTGCGATGCCCAGCCTGTGGGCCGCGGATTCAGGGGCCTACTTCTACGGCCGTAAGTTCGGCAAACATAAACTCAGCCCCCGGCTTAGCCCCAAAAAATCTTGGGAGGGCTATATCGCGGGGATATTTGCCGGAATACTGATCGGAGCCTTATTTGCCTGGTGGTTAGGAGGGCTGGCTGGTCCCAGTGCCGGGATCACACCCCTGCATGGGGCCATTTTGGGGCTGGTACTCTCGATCTTCCCGACTTTGGGCGATCTTGGCGAAAGCATGATCAAGCGCCAGGTGGGTGTCAAAGACTCGAGCAACCTGCTCCCCGGTCATGGCGGCATGTTCGACCGCATCGACTCCTGGTTGTGGGGCGCCATGCTGAGCTACTACCTGATAACCTGGTTTTTTATATAAGTTTGTACTACCCCGGTGATGTTTACCGGGGATTTTTTATCTAACTTAGGAGAAAAAACATGAATAGTCGACCGAGTCGCAACCTGGCATTGGAATTGGTACGGGTGACAGAAGCCGCAGCTTTATCGGCTGCTCGTTTCATGGGCCGCGGGCAGAAAGAAGCCGCCGATAAAGCCGCGGTGGATGCTATGCGGTTGGTACTCAATTCGATCGAAATGGAAGCGGTCGTGGTCATTGGGGAAGGCGAAAAAGATGAGGCTCCGATGTTGTTCAATGGTGAAAAACTCGGGACAGGCGATCCCCCCGCAGTGGATATCGCTGTGGATCCCATCGATGGTACTCGCCCGCTGGCCAATGGGTTTATCAATTCGATCGCTACAGTGGCAATTGCACCGCGCGGTACGATGTTTGATCCTGGCCCCTTCATGTACATGCATAAAATTGCGGTTGGTCCAGATGCTGTTGGGATGATCGATATTATGGCCCCTACCGACGTCAATCTAAGGCGAGTAGCCCGCATCAAAAACATGAAAATTAACGACCTGACGGTGGTTGTCCTCGATCGCCCGCGGCATGAAAGTTTGATAAAAGAAATTCGAGAATGTGGCGCCCGAATTCGATTGATCCCTGATGGGGATGTCGCCGGCGCCATGATGACTTGCTGGCCCGATGCCGGGGTTGACGTACTTATGGGTATTGGCGGTACGCCCGAAGGTGTATTGGCAGCCTGTGCTTTACAGGGAATGGGCGGAGAAATTCAAGGCAAACTTTTCGCCCGGAATGATGAAGAATTAGCTGCCGGTATCGAGATGGGCTACGACTTTAACAAAGTCATCACCATGGATGATCTAGTTTCATCTGAAGATGTTTTCTTCGCGGCAACCGGGATCACCGACGGGGCCCTCCTCGACGGGATCAAATACTACAGCCACGGTGCTCGCACCGACAGCATCATCATCCGCGGTATTACTGGCACAGTCCGCGAAATCGTCGGCCGCCACAATTTCGATAAGCTCAACCCGGTCAGCCAAATCGAATATTAAAGGATGAATCATTTGAAATTGAGCTAGCCCGATCAATAAATCAGGCCGTTGACGCCCAATTTCAAGCATGGTATCATCCCGCCACAATTTAATAAACCCTGAACGACTCTTATCCAGAGAGGTGGAGGGACCGGCCCTGTGAAACCTCAGCAACCGGATAGTAGTTAGCAGTTAGCAGATGTATGCTTACAGCTAGTAGCTAAAAGTTATCAACTACCACGGTGCTAATTCCGGCAGACGTAGTATTCTGGAGTTCTGGAAGATGAGAGGGCGTGACTGCATTTTGCGTGGCCCTTTCTGAGTGTGAGAAGGGCCATTTTTTATTTTACTTGGAGGTAAAACTCAATGACTTCAACTTTTATGACTGCACCCAGCTTGATGTTCACGTCTGAATCCGTGACTGAGGGACACCCTGACAAGATGTGTGATCAGATTAGTGATGCGGTTCTCGACGCCTGCTTGGAACAGGACCCGTATTCACGCGTGGCCTGTGAAACGGCCACGAAAACCGGTTATGTGATGCTCCTGGGTGAGATCACCACCAAAGCCTTCGTCAATTTTGACGAATTGGTCCGCAAAGTCGTGACCGATATTGGTTATGACCGGGCCAAAAAAGGTTTCGATGGCAACACTTGCGGTGTTCTATCCGCGATTGCCAGCCAAAGCCCTGATATCGATATGGGCGTCAGCAAAGCCTTAGAAACCAAAGAAGGTAATGTTTCTGAAGAAGAAATCAACACAATTGGTGCCGGTGATCAGGGCATGATGTTTGGCTATGCCTGTAACGAAACCGAGGCTCTGATGCCGATGCCCATCTACCTGGCCCACAAACTGACCCTGAAGCTGGCCGAAGTCCGCAAGAATGGCACCCTCCCCTGGGTCCGCCCAGATGGCAAGAGCCAGGTTACGGTGGAATACGCTTTTGGCCAACCCAAACGGATCGATACCGTTTTGATCAGCACTCAGCATGATCCCGATGTCACCGCCGAAGAAATTCGGGCCGGTTTGGTCGAACACGTCATCAACCCGGTGCTCCCCACGGAGATGGTCGATGACGAACTTAAAATTTTCACCAACCCCACCGGCCGCTTCGTTATTGGTGGTCCCCAGGGTGATGCCGGCGTGACTGGTCGCAAGATTATTGTTGATACCTACGGTGGTATGGGTCGCCACGGTGGTGGGGCTTTCTCTGGGAAAGATGCTACCAAAGTAGACCGCTCCGCAGCTTACGCCTCCCGGTGGGCTGCCAAGAACGTGGTCGCCGCCGGGCTGGCCGACCGTTGTGAAATCCAGGTGGCCTACGCCATTGGTGTCGCTCACCCCCTGAGCGTCAATGTTGAGACCTTCGGGACCGGCAAAATTGCCGATGACAAAATCGCCGAATTGATCAATGAACACTTCGACCTGCGTCCCGGTGCGATCATTCGTGATTTGGGCCTGCGCAAACCGATCTTTCGCCAAGTGGCCGCTTACGGCCACTTCGGCCGTGATGATCTTGATCTCGCATGGGAACGGACAGATAAAGCTGAGGCCTTGAAGGCCGCGGCCGGTTTGTAGTTCTCCTTAAAAAACGAAGGGCGTCCAATCGGACGCCCTTTTTTATTCTCCCTGACTTTAACAGAAATCTATTCTTGAGACCAGACAGGCGCTTCTAAAATCGTTCCCATCGATTCGGCGGCCGTGCCCATAATGACCATTTTCGTTGCGGGGGTTAGATCAGATTTGGTCACCGTAATAAAGGTTTCAGGAGTTGCGTAAACATCCCACCGTTCGGCGGCCAGTTTCATAGCGTTCATATTACTGTTGCCATGGGCAGGGATGATCAATCGAGGCTGCAATTGATCCATCAGGTTGAAGCCCTTGGCGTTGTTGTGATCCATTTGGCTAAAGGAATTGACAAACTGGGAAATGGCAATATCAATTTCGCCCAAGATATCTAATTGCTGAGTGGTTAATTCTTCCTGGCCGATATCCCCAAAATGGGCGATGCGAAACTCCCCCATCTCCACCAAAAAGATATAATTGCTGCCACCAGAGGGTAGGAATTCATCATTCCCGTAGGCGGTATGAGTGGCCGCAATCCCCTTGATTGAAATCTCATCCTGCGTTATTTCGCCTGCCGCGATATAAAGTTGCTGTCCCGGAAAAGTGTCCAGAAAGCCTTGCTGAATATGGTCGGGATGGGCATGGGTAGTTAGCAGAATATCACTTTCAGTGGGAGGTGTCGTCAGCAAACTTGAATCATAGACATCAATGAATACCCGGCTGCCGTTGCCAATGTTCAATTCGACCTGAGCATTTTCATAATAATGGAGGGTTAGTTCAGCCGGTTGGGATTGGCAGGCACTAAGAATACTACTAATTGCCAATAAAACAAGTAAAGATGGTAATCTGATTTTCATTGTAATCTCCGTTGAGGATTGACCAATTCTATACAAAAGGTATTTGGCTAAAAATGGTGTTGAGAATTTGTGGATATTTATTGGGGAATAGTTTCCTAATTGTGTAGACAATTTTAGCATCAGCTCCCAGAATTAAGCGATTGCGTTTGCGCAAGATTCCCCTCAAAATGCGCTGCGCAGCTTTTTCTGGGGAAAGTAATGCTACTTGGGTAAAAGCCTGATGGGCTTCTTCTTGTTGGTGAGCATTAATATTGGGGGCATTTTTGATGAGATTGGTTTTAATACCCCCAGGATGTACGACCATGAAGTGTAAATTGGTATGGGCATATTCCATCCCCAGGCTTTCGGATAACGCCCGCACTGCGAATTTACTCATCGCATAAGGCGCATAACCGGTGAGACCAATCAAACCTGCCAGACTCGAAATCGTGACGATGCTGGCCGCTGGGCGGGACTTGAGATAAGGCAAAAATGCGCGGGTTCCATTGTAAACGCCCCACATGTTCACATTGATCACTTGGGTAAACTGCTCATCTAAAATTGAATCAAACGGAGTCGGTGTCAGGGTGATCCCGGCATTGTTAATCAAGATGTCCACAGTCTTATGCTTTTGGATTACGGCGGAGGCTAATGCCGCCATCTGGGCCCGATCGCCGACATCTGTTTGGTGGAGGCTAGTTACAAGTTCTGCGTTTGGTAACAAATCCTGGGTTGACTGTAACCCTTCAAAATCCAGATCACTTAATGCCAGATGCGCACCGGCTTGATTAAGGGCCAATGCTAAACTCCGGCCTAATCCAGATCCTGCACCGGTAATGACGGCAGTTGAATTGCGGAATGATTTCATGGTTTATTCTAGCGCGCAAAGGAGTGGGCCAACAGTCCCACTCCTTTACAATTTTTGCAATTTAGGATTTATATAAACGCGGCAAATTTTTTCTCAATGCGTTTCTTTGGTAAAAATCCCGTTAAACGTTCTTTGGGTTCGCCATCCACAAAGAGCATCAGGGTTGGCACGCTCATGACCTGGTACTGCATGGCGATATTGGCATTATGATCGACATCCAGTTTAACGACTTTAGCCCGATCTTGCCATTCGGCAGCCAATTCCTTGACCACCGGTTCGAGCATTTTGCAGGGTCCACACCAGACGGCTGTGAAATCCACCAAGACAGGTTGAGAGGCCTCTAGAACCTCGGTTTGAAATGTATCTTCGGTAATATAATCTAGTTCACTCATTTTAATCTCCTACCCCTTAGAGGGTATTTTAGGGCCTGATCTTACCACGCCCAATCGCCAAGATAGTAATCATTTGAACATGAAAAGTCAAGGTTTTCGCGTTGACTTTCGCTCCAGCCCATGATAAAATCCGCTCCGCACAAGGGCGTGTAGCTCAATGGCAGAGCAGTGGCCTTTTAAGCCATTGGTTGTAGGTTCGAGTCCTACCACGCTCACTTTAGAAGGGTCATCTTAATGATGATCCTTTTATTTTGCCTGCTCACGGCAGATACCGACAGCCTCCGTTGCCTGATACCGCAACTGGGGCTGTTTAAGCGTAATCCTGGCACTTTCAGCGGTATCAACAGTAAGTTAAAGGACGAAAAAATGAAAATCCTACCCGAATTAGCCCTGACATATGATGATGTTTTGTTGGTTCCCCAACATTCCGATGTCATTTCGCGGCGTACTTTATCCACCAAGACCCATTTCACCACCAAAATCGATTTGCAGCTCCCCATCGTATCCGCGAATATGGATACTGTCACTGAAAGCGAAATGGGCATCGCGATGGCCCATGCTGGCGGGATCGGCATTATCCATCGGTTTATGTCAATTGAAGACCAGGTTCGCCAGGTACAACGGGTAAAGAAGAGTGAGTCGTATATTGTCGATAATCCGATCACGCTCAAAGAGACCGATACCGTGGCTGATGTCAACCGTATTGTGGCCGAAACCTATACCGGAGGCATTGTAATTGTAGATGAGTCTGAAACAGTTGTTGGAATTGTTACTACCCGCGACTTGCTATTTGAAAAGAATGGCGATCGACCGCTCTCCGAGGTAATGGCCCGCAAAGTCATTACCGCCCCGGCCAATACTACGCTTAAAGAGGCGGAAGATATCCTCCATGAACATCGGATCGAAAAACTGCCATTGGTGGACGAAAACGGGCATCTTACCGGTTTGATTACCGTCAAAGATATTTTGAAATTGGAAAAGTTTCCGCTGGCTACGAAAGATTCCCGCGGCCGCCTGGCAGTAGGGGCCGCAGTAGGGGTAAAGGCCAGTGAACTCAACCGCGTTGAACGTTTGCTAGCAGCCGGAGCCGATTGTATCGTCGTTGATATTGCGCATGGGGACTCAACCCAAGAGATCGAGATCATTACCCAAATTCGCAAACATTTCCCCGCGGCTCAAATTGTGGGGGGCAATGTGGCCACCGCTGAAGGCACCCAGCGTTTGATCGATGCGGGCGCCGATGCCGTCAAAGTTGGGGTCGGTCCGGGCTCGATCTGCATTACCCGGGTGGTCGCCGGTTCTGGTGTCCCTCAACTGACTGCGGTGATGAACTGCGCTAAAGTTGCCCGCCCCCAAGGGATCCCCATCATTGCCGATGGTGGCATCCGCACTTCAGGAGATGTGGTCAAAGCCCTGGCGGCGGGTGCCTCAACTGTCATGATCGGCAGTTTGTTGGCTGGAACTGATGAAAGCCCAGGATTTTTGATGACCCGGAAAGGTCACCGCTACAAGGCCTCGCGCGGCATGGCTTCCTTGCAAGCGAATCTGACTCGTAAAGCTCGCGAGACGGATGGTGAGGCTGAGATCACCAAAGAAGAAATTGAAGATTATGTTTCCGAGGGCGTCGAAGCGATGGTGCCCTACCGAGGAGCGGCTCGCGAACTGCTCAAACAACTGGTGGGCGGGCTCAAATCGGGGATGAGTTACTCTAATGCCCATTCGATTGATGAACTCCATGATAAGGCCGTTTTTGTCCGGATGACGCCAGTAGGATTGCTCGAATCTCGCCCCCATGATGTGGAGTTAACCTAAGTTTACGAAACTCCATTGGTTATCAACCTAATAAAAAAACAGCTCCGTGATTGGGGCTGTTTTAGTCTAACCCATTGGATCAGGGCGGGCATGGCGGGGCTGATACACACCTAACCGACCCCCGCCTGGTAAGGTCAGGTAAGTCACCAACCCCCAACTCTCATCTTTGACCGGTTCGCAGGTAATATTGTAGCAACTCATTTCGGAGACAAAATTTTCGATATCCGCACACATTAGAAAAAACTCGTGACGATCATTCTTTTCGGCTGGATGCACCGCCACTTCTGAGGGGGGTAACCCAAATATCAACCACCCACCCCCCACATCGACATTGCTCAAATTAAGCACATCACGCAAGAAAATTCGATCTGCCTCGGGATCGGTGCTATAAATGACAACGTGACCGCCATTGATCATAGGATACTCCTGGGTTTGATCGTGTGTTAGTTAGATCGCCTGCTCAACTAACCTAACAACCGCTACTCTCCCTGAAATAATCGCGCGGCTAATTCACGTAGCTGATTGAAACTAATTGGTTTAATCAAGACTAAATCGCTGGCATCGTTCAGCAAGAAAGCCTTTTCGGCGTCGGCCGTGGTGATGATAACTTTAGTATCGTTGAGATGTGATGATGTCCGAATTTTTTCGAGGATTTTTTCGCCCGAAACATGCGGCAAATGTAAATCCAGCAAAACCAGATCGGGAATTTCAGTTGCGAGGGCGGTTAATGCTTCGGCCCCATCCGCTATGATTTGAACCTCAAACCCTGCCAATTTGAGGGCTTGAGAAAAAATTTCGGCCTGTTTGGCATCGTCCTCGACGATGATTGCACTTCGAGATGAAATTGTTGTCATCGAGATTCTCCTTGGGATGCAGACCAGGGAAGACACACTGTAAAAGTACTACCTTTACCCGGTTGACTTTCAAGTTCGACCTGACCACCCATCAATTCAGCCAACTGACGAACAATGGATAAACCCAAACCCGAACCATGCGGTTGAGAATGGTCTAGAACCCGGGTTTCAGCTTGTTCAAAGGGCTCAAATATTTGCTCGTGGGCTTCTGAGGGAATGCCTTCACCTGTATCGGTCACTTTGATGGCCCAGTTTTCAAATCCAGCCGGCATAACTTCGACTCGGACGGAGCCACTTTCAGTGAATTTCACCGCGTTACTGATTAGATTAATAATGATTTGACGCAGCCAATAGGGATCACCAACAAGAACTTTTGGCATCTTTGGATCAATTACGAGTTCGAGTTTGAGACCTTTGGCCCGGGCCAGGGCATTGGCAGTCGATTGAAAGGCCGACAGCAGTTCATCTGGCTTGATATCTTGGTTATTAAGCCGCAACTTTCCTGATTCAAGTTGGGCCTGGCCTATCAGGTTATTAACGAAGGTCAAAAGTTGTTCGGTACTGTCAATAATGTTCGTCAGCGTATTGTATTGACCAGGATTAACTTCCCCTTGTACCCCGGCTTGCAGAATTTCGGTATACCCTAATATGGAACCGAGGGGCGTACGCAAATCATGGCTGACATTCGCCAGCAAGCGAGTTTTTAAATTGGAGGCGGTGATCGCCTCGTCACGAGCCTGGGTGATCTCCCGCTCCATCTGTTTACGGTCCGTGATGTCTTGTAATACCATGACCCACCCTGTATGGCGTTCGGATCGCCCTTTAAGCTGGGAAGTGCTGACCATGAAGTAACATACTTCAGCCGGATTTTGGATGCTGATCTCATTTTGGGTACTCTCACCCCCGTGGGGTAAGTCGATTAATTCAAACCAGGATGAAAAAACTTCATCGGCTGATTCCCCCACCAAATCGGCGGTAGCCAACCCCATGATATTCTCGGCTGCCGGATTGAGATCAACAATTTGACGATTCTGGTTCATCACAATTACGCCTTCAGCCATCCGTTCGAAAATGATATCGCGCGCGATTGGGATAATATCGAGCAGTTGATAGCGCGAAAGTCCCCAGGCCATCGTCAGACCAGTCAAGAAAAATCCAAAGGGGGTTAAGTCCAGCGCCTCCCAGGCCGGGATGGCTTCAGATATTGTGATCGCATTCGCGACCCAGGGGGAAAATGAGCCCAGCAGCAGCAATCGCAGCCGAGAGCGAAATAGCGGCACCGCACGCTGATAAGCCTGGATCAAGACCACCGTGCCAGCCAACAATATCAGATAGGAATAAGAAGCGTGAAACCAGAACCAGGGACCATAAACCGTCTCTAAAACGCGGACCGTACTGATATACCCGACCGAAATTTCACGCCAGAAAAACAGATGCCAATCATTGGTCCAAACCCCAATCAGGTTTATGGCTGGGATAACTAACAGCAGCAGGATGTTTCTTTTTTGAAGGGTGCGCCCCCGGCCTGTGGTTTCTAACGTAAACGCCAACCAGAGAATCGGAACGGTGGCAATAAACAAATATCGGGTCCGCAAACACAGCAGCTTGATGTCAGGATCGACAAAAACCCATTCCCCCAAATGGGTTAGGGCCCACAAGGCCAGATCAATCATTAACAAAATAAAGACTTTCGCACCTGGAATTTGACGCTTATCCCAGGCGTAGGAGGCCAACCAGAGCAGTAAGATGGTGACCAATATCAGGGGAATGGTAGTAGAGGTATATTGAAAGATCATTATGAGATGATGCCAAGATTACTGTTTTCGTTTCAGCTGATTTAAAAAATCCCGGTTACGATTTATCGGCCTGTGCGGTGGATTTCGAAGAACTATATTGTAGGTGAAAACCGGGTAGAAAGAAAGGATTTTGTC
>CAYVQU010000076.1:0-24176 GCA_964453155.1 uncultured Anaerolineales bacterium
TGCTCAGTTTGGACTGGTTTACCATGTTCACCCCTTATTGTGAATAGACTCTACTAGTCATCCTAATCACGACCCCCGCCGTCTATGTGTTCCGTTCGCTGGGATGGATCGATCCTTGGATACCTCCATTTCCGTGGTTGGCGAATATTGTAGGCGGTTTGATTTTTGGCGTTGGGATGGTGGTGGCTTCTTCCTGTATTACCGGGTTCTTTTATAAACTCGGGCATGGGATGCTGGGTATTTTGGTCGGTTTGGTAACCTGGGCAATTGGCGATATTCTGGTCTATCGCGGTCCACTCTCAGGGCTGCGGGCCAGCTTAACTGCCAATCCCCTAACTGTTGACGGCGCGATACCGATAGCTCCGAATGTGTTTGGGCCAGCAAGTATTGTTATCGCTTTTATTTTGGCTTTTGGGGCGCTGTTATGGCTATGGAAATCACCGAAAGAACACCGTCAGGCGCGTGGTAAATTGTGGGGCTGGGGACCCTTGGGAATCGCCGTTGGCGTGATTATCAGCGCCAGTTGGCTGTTGGCCGACGCGGGCAATTCGAATTATCCTTTTGGGACTTCTTATGTTCCTACGCAGATTTATCTCTGGCTGTTTGAAAGCCAGCCAATTTCGCCCTGGATCCCGGTCACCCTGGTGAGTTTGATTGTGGGGGCATTCATTGCCGCCATCCGGTCAGGATCGTTATGGGTGCGGGGTGAATCCCCGCGCCGTTATCTTGAGCTGGCATCTGGGGGTTTCCTGATGGGGATCGGGGCCGCATTGGCGGGTGGCTGCAACCTGGGCCACGGCCTGGTGGGGGTGCCGCTACTATCAATGGGCAGCATCACCACGGTGTTTGCGATGGCAATTGGCGTATACTTGGCAAATGAAGTTGCTAAATTTTTAACGCCAAGACGCTGAGATGCAGAGCCGCAAAGTTTATTTTCTTCTTTGTTACTTTGCGCCTTTGTATTAGTTTTTGGAGTTTTTTATGTCAATCGACATCTTGCTGGTAAACCCGGTTTTCCTCAGTCAGAATGAGGCCGAAGCGGAGTTGATGAATCCGTATTTTCCGCTGGGTTTGTTGTATTTGGCGGGTTTTATTCGGGATAAGGGGTTTCGGGTAGAAATTTTCGATGGGACATTCCTGGATGGCGCTTCAGATTTCGAGGTGGCTTTAGCGCAACACGCCCCCAAAGTTGTGGGAATTACGGCGGTCCAACCTAATCGAGAGATGGCATTGGATTTGGCCCACCGCGCGCAAAGCTTTGGGGCCAAGGTCATCTTGGGGGGCCCAGACCCCACCTACAAACCCGAGTTTTATGCCACTGCGCCCGGCGTTGATATCGTCGTCCATCACGAAGGGGAGTTGACCCTGGTCGAAGTACTCCATTTTTTGTTGAAAGCATATCCGAAACAAGATTTAGACAAAATTGAGGGGATCGCCTTTGTAACCGAAACCGGGGCAGTTACCATTACTCCGCGCCGATCTTATATCCTGAATTTGGATAATTTACCCCTCCCGGCTCGCGATTTAATCGCTATGGATCAATATTTAGACATCTGGCGAGAGCATAATGGCTACACCTCGCTGACGATATCGGTCGCCCGGGGCTGCCCCTATGGGTGCGAATGGTGTCAGGACGCGGTCCATGGGCCGGATTATCGCCAGCGCTCACCAGAAAATGTTGCGGCCGAAGTGAAGGCGCTGCAAGATGTTTACCAAATTGATCGGTTGCGGGTCATCGATGATGTCGATGGTCTCGATCGCGAGTGGATCGAGACCTGGGCGGTGGCGGCCGAGGCGGAGGGTGCCGTAGTCCCGTTTGAAGCCTTAAACGACCTGGAACGCCAGAACATCCCCATGCTCGACACCCGGGACTCGCTCTGAGCGAAACGGAACGTTTATTTTCCCACCGTGAGTGGGAACCTCCATGCCCCCCCGACCGACGAAGAACCGGTGCTACCCAATTTTTTCAGCGCAGGATCGCCGTTTTTGGACCATCCTTTGCTAACATCAGAACGAACCGCGGCCGAGATTGATTTTGTTTTATCGCAGACAAACATCAGAATAACTGATCGTATTCTCGATGTCGGCTGCGGACCGGGTCGCCACAGCATCGAATTGGCCCAGCGCGGCTACCCCGTTGTGGGTATCGATCCTGCGGCGGCAATGATCACGGCCGCGCAGGATCGGGCCGCAGCCGCCGGGGTTGCGGTTGAATTTATCGTAGCCGCGGGGGAAGAATACGCCTCCGCGGAAAAATTTTGGGCGGCATTGTGCTTGTTCACAACGTTGGGACAAATCAATCGGGAGGCAGATTACATTAATCCAGGGATGCCTCACCCCCTCCTGACCCAAGTCACAGCCAACCTTGAACCGGGAGGATTTTTGATCCTGGAGATCCCCCATAAGGATTGGGTAATTGCCAATCTCAAGGAATCCGACCGCTTTGGAGATGAAACCAACTATACGGCTGTCCAGCGCGGTTTCGATGCTAATTGCAGTGTCGTTACCGAAGAATTTAGTCTCGTGTCTCCCATCGAAACCCGAAAATATGTGCTGCAATATCAAATTTTCACACCCACTGATATCACCATCATGTTGGAGCAGGCCGGTTTTGCGGTCTGGCAATATTTCGGTGATTTTCACGGGAACGCGTTCGTCACTGAGAGTCCGAATCTGATCGTCGTAGCTCAACTGGAGGGCTGAGGGGAAGATTACCTTGGTCCGCTAACCTTTGTAATTCAATGGAGATAGAAATGAAAAAATATTTTGATAAAAATGAAAATCCAATTTCGCTGTCATGGATTGCCCTGCTGCGAATGATGATCGGTGTCCTCTTCCTGACCACCTGGGGCAGCAATCTGTCGAAAGGTTTGTATACTCCCGACGGCCTGCACTTCTTTTTCACCGAGGTTTTCCCTCAAAGTGCTAATCCTTTAACCTGGTATGCGGCCTTCATCAATAATGTGATCTTGCCGATTCGGGGCGGATTTGCCCCTTTTCAACTGATCACTGAATTTCTATTGGGTTTGTTCTTGCTCATTGGGCTATTCACGCCTCTGACCAGTGCCGCCGGGGCATTTTTTATCCTTAATACTTTCCTGGCTTCGTTTGGACACGATTGGCCCTGGAGTTATGCTACCATTTTAGGGATTCTGTTCGTCGTTTTCATGACCAAGGCCGGACGCAGTTTGGGTGTGGATGCCTGGCTCCACAAAACGCGCGGTGAGCCGAAAATCCCGCTTTTATGGTGAGAATAGAACGCGGATAATGCTGATTTTGCGGATTACCAAGGATTAATTCTAGTTTAAAATATCCGCGTTTAGCGCAGCGATATCCGCTCAATCCGCGTCATTCGTGTTCTAAAGTTTTTAAACAACCTTCATGCGAATTGTTGAAGTTCTCTACGTTTTTAGCGCCGTACTATTGGCCGTGTATGGCTATAACTCGTTAATATTGGCCTGGCTGCGCGTCACGCGCCATAAACCAGTGCCCATCAAAATATTTGATGATCAACATGATTGGCCAGCGGTAACCGTCCAACTCCCGATATACAATGAACGTTTCGTAGTAGACCGTTTGATCGCCGCGGTGGGGAATTTAGATTATCCCCGAGACCGTTTGGATATCCAGGTTTTGGACGATTCTACGGATGTCACCAGCGAGATCATTGCCGCAGCCGTAATCCAACAACAAAAACTGGGGGTCGATATTGAACATATTCAACGCGTTGACCGCACCGGATATAAAGGTGGTGCGCTCGAATATGGTCTGCTATTGTCCCAAGGCGAGTTTATTGCTATTTTTGATGCCGATTTTCTGCCGCAATCCGATTTTTTGCGCCAGATCATGCCTTATTATGATCAAAATCCCCGGGTTGGTTGTTTGCAAGCCCGGTGGGGGCACATTAACCGGAATACTTCCTGGCTGACAAAAGCCCAGGCCAACGGCATTGATGGTCACTTCATTATCGAGCAGGAAGTCAGGAGTGGCAGGGGTTTCTTCCTGAATTTTAATGGCACTGCCGGGGTTTGGCGTAAAGCCTGCATCGCGGACGCCGGAGGTTGGCACCACGACACCCTGACCGAAGATCTTGATTTAAGTTATCGGGCTCAACTTCGGGGCTGGCAGATCAAATATATCCCCCATGTGGTCGTCCCCGCCGAACTCCCCGTCCATATCAACGCCTTTAAACGCCAACAATTCCGCTGGGCAAAAGGCAGTATCCAGACCGCCCAAAAATTGTTGCGAGCCGTCTGGGGGTCAAATCATCCTGTCCTTAAAAAAATCGAAGCGACCATTCATCTCACCCATTACGCGGTTCATCCCTTGATGTTGTTCAATTTGATGATTTCTCTCCCCCTCATTTCTATCCGCAGCCCTTGGTTGTGGATATTGCCATTTTTCTTGTTTTCTGCGTTGGGACCGATGCTGATGTATTGGATTGCCATGCAACAGGAGGGCCAAACCCTGGTCAGTCGGATTCACAATCTGGCGATGCTATTATTATTGGGTATGGGTTTGTCGCTCAACAATTCGCGCGCTGTGGCCGAAGCCCTCAGTGGTAAGCAAAGCGCATTTTTACGGACCCCCAAATTTAATATTCGGGGGTCCAAATTGAGTCCCAAACTGCGGGCTTATCTTTTACCGCGGGATCCGTTTGCCTGGGTGGAACTCATTTTTGCTTTTTATGCCAGTGGTTTACTCATCTTTGCCCTTTTTCAAGGGGTGTGGAGTCTGGTCGTTTGGCTCATTCTGTATGCCAGTGGTTATACCTATATCGCCGGGTTGAATTTTCGCCAGGCCTAAGGATGGGAGTTCCAGCCAATGTCCATTAACTTTAAATTTATCCAAACGAACGGGATCCAATTACATACCGCTCTGGCTGGACCCGAAGATGGGGTACCAGTGATCCTGCTGCATGGATTCCCCGAAGCTTGGTTCGGGTGGCACGCACAAATTGAATTTTTGGCGGATTCTGGCTTCCGGGTGATTGTGCCCGACCAAAGGGGTTACAACTTAAGTACCAAACCCGCTGGAGTTGCCAGCTATTCTCAAGCGGAATTGAGAGCCGATATCCTCGGCTTAGCCGAGGCCTTAGGTTACGACCGCTTCCATCTGGCCGGACACGACTTTGGGGCTATTGTGGCCTGGAATTTGGCCCGACATCATCCTGACCGGATCAAACAGTTGGCGATTGCCAACGTCCCACACCCTACTGTGATGCGGCAATACCTGCGCACCAATTTCTCCCAGTTGATCAAAAGCTGGTATGCCATTTTCTTTCAACTCCCTAGGTTACCCGAACGAATGGTGCGCGCCAATAACTGGCAATTCCTGATCCGAGCCATGCCCAAATATCTCACCCCAGAAGAACAAAACCGGTACCGCACCGCTTGGGAACAGCCCGGCGCCATCACCGGGATGATCAACTGGTATCGGGCCGCCCTGCGTAAATCGGGATCCTCATCGCAGTCACCGCGGATTACCGTGCCGACTCTGATCATTTGGGGGCAACAAGATCCCCACCTCAGCCACCAAATGGCTTCCTTGAGCGTGGAGCTTTGTGATGAGGGCGAACTGGTGATGTTTGCCGATGCCTCTCATTGGGTATTACAAGACAAACCGGCCGAAACCAGTCAACTATTGGGCGATCATTTCGGTGTTTAGCGCTTAGCGTCATTTTTAAAGGGTATTCCAGGTTTGTACTACCATTCTCAACCAGCAACAATTTTGATTCATTTCCCGTATATAATAAATACGGCGTAAATTGCCTGTTTACGCGAATTGGCAAGAAATTCCATGCGCTTGTCATAAAATTCTCCTCGCAGGTGTTAACAATAAGTGCGTGGCGGTTTGGGTTCTAAATTTAAACTAACAAGCTTTACCGTCACGCCTTAGTAGTGCTCTGTTAAGTTATTTTTTTACAAGCAGCATCCTGAGTAGACCAGTTTTTTCCTGGTTGTATCGAAGGGTGCGGTTTCCAAAAAAACAATTTAACAATGCAGTAGTTTTCGGTTTGAGCACGTATTCTGTTTCTAGATTCTTTCCGAAAACTACAAGAGGTTCTTAGCGAGACTATTCGAATAAAGCCCAGCCGCTTACCGTTAAAATTACGTCTAAATTCATCTCCCCAGTAAATAAAAAGAAGCGACAAAACGAAAAACCTTATGACCGAACCAATAATCATTGTCGATAACGTCCATAAAAGCTACTTGATGGGGAAGGAAGCCGTCCCGGCTTTGAGAGGGGTTTCCCTCAATATAAATCCAGGCAACTTTGTTTGCCTGATGGGGCCGAGTGGCTCTGGGAAGACGACCTTGCTCAATATCATCGGGGGATTAGATGAACCAAGTCGCGGGCATGTCATCGTCGAGGGTGAGAATCTCGTAGCCCTTTCAGAAGACAAACTGGCCCAACTGCGTTTGCACCAATTGGGATTCATCTTCCAAAATTACAATCTCTTAGCCAACTTCACCGCTCAAGAAAATGTCGAGGCCCCGATGGTGTTGGCCAAATCTGAGCGCCGGAAACGGAAAGAACGCGCTTTCGGTCTTCTGGAGCGCGTCGGTCTGGCCGATCGGGCCCATCACTATCCCAGTGAACTCTCCGGTGGACAGCAGCAGCGGGTGGCCATCGCGCGGGCCCTCGCCAACAACCCCCGCATCCTCATCGGGGATGAGGTTACCGGTGATCTGGATTCCGAATCTGGGTTCGCGATCATGGAATTGCTGGCCACCCTCAATGCCGAAGGGATGACCATTGTTTACGTCACCCACGACCCCAAAATGGCCACTTTCGCCGACCGGGTGATCGATCTCCATGATGGCAAACTGGTGACCGAATGACCAATTCGGAATGCGGATTGTGTATTTTTAATCTCACGCCAAGGCGCAAAGTCGCCAAGTATTTCTTTGTAAATTCTCTTTGCGGCTTAGCGGCTTTGCGTGCGGATGTTAAACGATGATCTTAAAATACGTTCTCAAAAACTTCACCCGGCGCAAAGTCCGCACCATCTTGATGATCCTCTCTCTGATGGTCAGCACTGGGTTGATCGTCACAATGAGTGCCACTGTCGAGACGGTGCGGCAGTCGATCATCGATTTGATCGCCACCGAGGTGGGGCGGGCCGATTTGGTTGTCCGGAAGAAAGACATCAGCCTAGATTTGTTCATCCCGATCGAGGGCGTGTCAACAGCCATTCTCGGCGCCGATGATCGCATCGTGGCCGTTCACCCGCGGATCGAGATCAATGTCGAGACCGAAATGTTCGGAGAGCGCGGCGATGTTTACATGATCGGGCTGGTCAGCGCGGTAGACGATGTCGTCCCGGTAAATGTCCACGAAGGGAAATATTTCCTAGGGGACAACCGCGTTGCCATCGACCAGCGGATTGCCAACAAACTGGGGATCGCGGTGGGGGACACCTTCACTGCGGCCTATGCCTTCCCGATCCCGCGGGAAGAGGGCAAACCGGTGGCCACCGGGGCGAGCTCTGTTCGTCTGCAACGCACTTTCAAAGTTGCGGCTATTATCAGCGCCGATGGAATAGGCGGGGCGGCCGGGGTCCTGGTTGAGCTTTCCGATTTGCAATCCTGGCTCAATCGGTCCGAACAAGCCAACCTCCTGGCGGCCGTGGTAGACCCGAAAATATATGAAACCAACAATTCAAATGCGGCGGCCCTCAGTGTGCGCTCGATAGCCCGGGCGGTTCAGGCCGAACTGGGTGAATCTTTTGATTACCGCATGGATTTAGCCGCCTCGCTCAGCGAAGCCTCGCAGGTCTTCCTGGCTTTGCAAGCGCTGATCAATACCTATGGTCTCATCTCCCTCGGCGTTGTCGGGCTGCTGGTTTATACCCTGGTGATGACCAACGTCCAAGAGCAGCGCCGAGATATGGCCGTTCTGCGGATTTTAGGCAGCCCGCGGCAGCTTCTGTTTCGGATCGTGATTGTCGAAGTGGTTGTGATTGGGTTGATTGGCGTGGGCCTGGGCATCATTTTGGGGCAATTCATTACCGCCTATGGTTTGATCCCCCTAATGACCTACTTTTTCGAGCAAGAAGGTGTCTATGTCAAACTCGTTCCCCAGGTTTCGGTAGCCACGCTTATGCCGCCGGTGATTTCGGCATTCGCGGTTTTGATCATTAGCAGCCTCAAACCGGCCAATGCCGCTTCTCAAACCAAAGTGATCCATGCCATCAACCCTGGGGTGGCCGACAATATTCAACTCGAAGATTTAGCCGAACTCCGAGAGCGTCGCCCCGATGGCAAGATGTTTTTCACCGGATTGGCAATGTCCTTGGTCTTCCTCCTGGTGACTGGTTTTGACGCCCTCGGCAATTTCGGGGGCGAGATTTTGCAAATTATCTTTGTCATGCTGGGCTTAATGGGGATGGTCCTTGGGTTGAGCCTCATGTTTTTTATCACGACGGTCCCCTTCGAACGTCTGGTTCTGGCCGTTATGCGCCTGATTGCCCCCCGCCTGACTTATTTCGCCGGACGCAATGTCAGTCGGGCCAAAACCCGTAACACCCTGATTGCCCTGTTGGTTTTATTTAGTGCCGTGCTCCCTAGTTTTTTGGGGACCCAGGCCCAACTAGAACTTGCCAATAACGAAAATCGGGCTAAGATGTGGATGGGGGCCGCGGCTCGCATTCAGTCGAAATCGGCCTGGTGGTCGGGGGCCGAAGCGCTTAAGCCCAGTTTTGTCGATTACGAATTAGCCGTTATTCCCGGGATCGATCAATTGGTCGGGTTGACCTACGAATACAATAGCCGCGCCCAAGATAACGTTGGGATGCGTTCGGCTCGGGTCACCGTCCAGGGCTTGTATGGCGATCTCTCTCAAGTGGTGCTGCGCGACATGGTTGAGTTTACCGCGGGCGGGTTGGATGCACTCCATACCATCCAGGTTGATCCCAACACCGTCATTATCAGCGAGGGGTTAGCCGATCATCTTGAAATCGGTTTGGGCGAAACCATAGATCTGCGCGGTGAGGGGCTGGACCATCTCGAAACGGCCCGCGTGGTCGGAATTGTCCGGCGGCTGCCCGGTATTAAAGGGGTCACTCGCAGTAAAATCGCCGCCCGCAGCGAAAGCACAGTGTTGGTGTCTCTACCCCATTTCACTCGCTTGGTGACTGAATTGAATCAGGTCCCGCCTGGTCCTAATGATCCCCTGATCGAGGCCGTTTTGGTAAGTTTTGAACCGGAAGCCAATACCATTCAAATTAGCGATCTCATCCGGGAACGCTATGGTGAAAAATATGGCCTATGGGTCGATTTGCTGGAGTGGGAGCTAGCAGAAAACAAGGGCGATATGATGTTTTTCGTTGGGATGCTGCTGGCGCTTACGGCAATCTCATTCACAACGGCTGTTTTTGCCGTTTTTGCGGTGATCTACGTTACCATCTACGCCCGGCGGATCGAAATTGGGATGCTCAAAGCGATGGGCATGCTGCGCCGTCAGCTCACCGGAATGCTGATCGTCGAAGCCATTGCCATGACCTTGGGATCTGCTCTGGCTGGGATTGCCGCGGGAGCCAGCATGGGCTATCTAAATTTTTACATCAACGCTGCCCTAGAGCAAATGCCCGCCCTGTTCGCCGTCGACAAAATCGTCATGCCCGCCATTATCATCATGGTCGTTCTGGCCAGCATTTTGGCCGCGGCTTTCTCCGCTCGACGCATCGTCCGCAAACAGGCGGTGGAGATATTGAGAATGAGTTGATAATGGAACGCGAATAACGCCGATTTGACTGATTCTCACGAATTAAATTGCAGATGGTAAATAACCGCGTTCCAAAAGGAAATTAAATGAAATATAAAATCTTGATTTTCATATCAATAGCCTTGATTTTCCTAACCGGCTGTGAGATCGGGACCAAGGATGCTAAACCCGCGGGGGAGGCTGCTGATGAAAAAGCTGAGTGGATCGAAAAAGAGGCGGCTGCGAAAAAAGAAGCCGAGGCCTCCGATGCTGTGCCTCCGCCCCCGGTAACCATTCTGGCAGACGGAGTGATTCAGGCTGTCCAACCGGTATTACCGGTGGCTTTTGAGGCGAGTGGCAAACTTTTGAGTGTCAATGTTCAGGTCGGGGATGAAATCGCGTCCGATACCCTGATTGCTACACTGGATGACTCAGATCTAAGGGATGCAGTTACCCAGGCCCAGCTCCAGGTAGAGCAGGCTGAAAATAATCTGGAACAGGCCCAACAAGCGCTCACCGATTTTGAAACCAACCTCCCCCTGCGGCAGGCCGAAGCCCAACAAGCTCTGGCTGCGGCCCAGGAGAATGTCGAATTTGCGGCCGCGCAACTACAGGGACTCGATGCCACCATCTCTGAAGCGGCGATCACCTCCGCTCAAGCTCGCGTTACTCTGGCTGCTAAGGAACTCGAGCAGGCCGAGACCAATTATGCCCCCTACCGTAACAAGCCGGACGATAACGTTCAGAAAGCTCAACTGGGCGCGGCCTGGGCTCAGGCGCAACAAAATTATGACGCTGCTGTCCGCCATCTTAATAACTTGACGGGTACGGCCACCAATCTATCCCGGGCTCAAAAAGAAGCAAATCTGGCCGTTGCCCAGGAGCAACTCGCTAAAGCTCAGGCTGATTTGGATGAACTGATGGCCGGAAATTTGGACGGATCCGTCCAACTCAACATCGATCAGGCTGAAATTTCACTGCAACAAAGCCAACTGAATCTGACTCAAGCTGAAGCCGCCTTGGAGAAGAGTCAGCTCCATTCTCCCTGGGATGGAACAGTCGTCAGTGTTGAAGCCGTGCCGGGCGCACCTGTGGGTGCTGGGACCCCCATTATCACGCTGCTCGATACCACCCAGCTCGAATTCCACACCACGAACTTGAGTGAACGTGATCTTGGACAGATATTTGAAGGTCAAAACGCGCTGATCACCCTCAAGGCTTTTCCAAACGAACCGCTGGTAGCTACGGTTGTCCGGATCGGCTGGCAGGCCGGCGCTCCAGTCGGAGACGCGGCCACTTTTCCGGTTGCCCTGGTTCTAACTGAAACCAATCTCACCATCCGTCCCGGTATGACTGGCCGGGTTGAAATTCATGCCGGGGAATGATTTAACACCGAGGTCCGCTGGCAGAGAGACGCAACATTATTTAATAGATTTTTGTCTGCGTCTTGGTAGCTTTGCGTCTTTGCGTTTAAAAGTTTTGTTCTTGCTATTTAGCGGTTTGTTATTTGGTTTTTTTAGTTCAACTGCCATTGCCACAAATGATGCGGTGTTGTACGGTGCGGTGGAGCAAACCTGGATCGCACCTTATCCTGAGAAACCCGGTGCAAAATTTGGGGCGTCCGTGGCTGCGTCCGGGAAAATCATCGCGGTCGGTTCGCCGAATGACACCCTGTCCATGGCAGATGGGAATTTGTATGCCGTCGGGTCGGTTTTTGTGTATGAGCACAATCGAACCGGTTGGGAGCAAGTCGTCAAATTATCCCCCCAATACCCTCAGGCCGGTGAAAATTTTGGGATCGCCGTGGCAATCGGACCCAATACGATTGTGGTTGGGGCCTCTGGTCGAGATTTCGGAACTGAAAAAGATGTGGGGGTTGTGTATGTTTTCACCAGACAGGGTGTGGAATGGGTCCAGCAAGCCCGGATCGAGCCGGTCGATGGCGCTGAGAATGATTTTTTTGGCACTGCAGTGGCATTAAGTGGTGATCGTTTGATCGTTGGCGCCGATGGCAAAGATTTGGGCCCGATCATCGCAGCCGGGAAGGTGTATACTTATTTTCGATCTGGGGAGAAATGGATTGAGTCGCATAGTTTCACTGCAGCTGTCCCCGTGTTTTATGCCGCGTTTGGGGCGACCCTGGCCGTAGATAATCAACGCCTGGTGGTTGGCGCGCCGTCAGAGATGGGGGTCGGGGCCGCATATGTGTTTTATCGATTCGGCGGGCAATGGTCTCAAACCGCGAAAATGGACCCACCCGATGATAAATATGGAGATCGATTTGGGGCCGCGGTAGATATTGATCATAAAACCATCGTCGTGGGTGCCCCCATGTCTGATCCGCGCGTGGAAAAGACCCCCCGGATTAATGGTGGGGCGGTATATGTGTATCGAGAGAAGTCCGGTGCCTGGCAGCATACCGAAAAAATTGTACCCGAGAACGGAACTTACTTCGATCACTTTGGGCATTCAGTCGATCTCGATGCCAATACCCTCATTATTGGCGCGCCAGATCATGACTATTTTGGCCTGGCGAATTCAGGTGTGGCGTATCTTTACAAACGTCAGGATGGAACCTGGAAATATCAAACCCGCGTTGTCCCTAGCATTCAGGGTGCAGAGAGTCAATTTAGCGCCAGTTTAGCCCTGAATGGCGACCAAATTGTAATCAGCACACCGGGGCCATTGACCCAGGTGGGGAAAATCTACGTTTATAATGTCGCAGCGGGGGTATTGCCCGCAACCGGTTTTTCACCGAATGCAACCCTACTCACAACGCGTGAAACGCAAATAGCTGCGGCTCAGGATGGATTACGCCTGGAAATTCCAACTTTGGGGATCAATTCGGCGATCGTGGGGGTACCGCGCACCAACAACGAATGGGATGTCCGTTGGTTAGGCAATCGAGTGGGATATTTGGAGGGCAGCGCCTATCCGACCTGGGCAGGAAACACCGTCCTAGCGGGGCATGTTAACCTCCCTGGGGGGCAGATGGGTCCGTTTAACCGCCTCACCACGCTCAAATGGGGGGATGAAATCGTGCTGAAAATGAATGGAGAATCCCATATCTACGCGGTCCGCGCCGTATTTCAAACCTCTCCCTATGACCTGGAAGTTCTTGATCGCTCTGATAATTACGATTGGTTGACATTAATTACGTGCGATCAATATGATCCGGAAATTGAAGCGTATCGCCACCGATCGATCGTTGTTGCCGTTCGGCTGAAATGACACCGATTCTTTGAGCTTTTGGGTGGTAAAAGTTCCCCGGAAACTCCTGACAGGCCATTTTGCCAGGGTTATTTGGTTAAAAGTTTCCGGGGAACTGGCTCTACCATAGCATTTCGCAAAGAGCCATAATACCTTTAATCCCCGTTCACTAAACTTACATACCCGCTAAACAATTTCTTTACAAGTTTCTTGTACACTGTAGGTGGCGGTTTACCCACATAGAAAAAATCAATTTGATTAACCACACAAACCGCCACGCACTTGATCTTGGTTGTACTTTACTGAAAGGAATTTATTATGCGCGGACCCCACCACTCCGGTGGCCCTGGCGGCCCCAAACGCAGACCCATCCACGGCCATTTTTATCGCCCCTTTTTTCGCCCGATGTGGACCCCATTTGGGGGATTGGGGTGTCTGTTTGGATTGATACCCTTTTTACTACTCGGGTTATTCGTATTACGCCCCATTTTAGGCCATTTCTAGTGTTGCGGGGCTAAAGTTCGTGATTGGTAATGGTTTGAACCCGCAACACTTTAAACAGTTGGGCAGGAGTGATGCAATACTGATCATCTACTTTTGCCCAACTGTACTAGCCTGAGGGTTGCCCTTCATTTTTTTACAAATTCTGCACCCCGTGCCAGGTGTGGAAAACAATAAAAATCAGCGCGATGCCACCGTAAAGCCAATTTTGACCAATCAAAGTAATTCCTAGGAAGGGCAGAAACGGCGTCAGGCGCGGGGCTAATAATCCCGCCGTGTGCTGACTCCAGCCTGATTCAGGTGCCACCAGTAGCGGCAGCCAGGAAGCGAAATAGATCAGGGTTCCGATAATATAAAGTGCCAATCCGGTTTTACTCGCCGTCGCTTCAAGTCGTAAAGGGATCACCAGGGGGAGGGCAAACACGAAAATCCGGGTGATGTTTTCAACTGTAAGCAGCCATCCGGACGAATTGGCATCGGAGGTGATCGCTTCTTGGGTTAATTTAGGACCCAAAACGATATTCCAAAGGAGTAAGGGGATCAAAAGCCAGAAGCAGTTTGAAAAAGTTAGATCAAATTTCATTTTATGGAAACGCGTCCCCGCGCGGTTTCTGGGTTGCGCATCTTCATCAAGGGCACCCCAACCCCATAGGTGACAAAATCACCCATCGGCTCAATGACAATGATACCCATCCGGGACATGCGGTCGGCATCTTCTTCCAGACCGCGCAGGAGAGCGTTGAGAATATTTTTATCAACCTGATCTGGGTCCTGAATTGAACCTTTCCCGGCGAAAGTGATCGTCGCCGCGGGAATTTTGATCATGGGCAGGAATGGAATCCGTTTCGCAATGGGGACTGTAAGCGAGACATTGGGGTTAGCCTGCACATGGCGGGTTTTCCAGGTATCTTTATCGGTGGCGATGTAAATTTTCCCGCTGCGCACGACGTAAACGATCCCCACGGTTCGGGCTTCACCTTTGGCGGTTACCATCCCTAAAACGGCGAAGAGTTCTTTTTCGAGTTCGGTCCACACCTGGGAGCTGGTTAATTCAACTGGCATTATTTACCTCCAGAAAATGAATAGCGGAGCGCGGCTTGGGAGCAGTTATCCACACAAGTTCCACACAGAATACACTCGTAGTTTTCCATTTGCTCGACCTGCACCATAGCGTTGACATCCAGGCTCATGGGGCAGTTCTTAGTACAGAGCTTACAATCGCGGCAGGCGTCAGCATTGGCTACCAACCGCAAGGAAGCCCAGCCAAAGCGATTGCGGATCCAACGACCAATCATCATGAAAGGAGCCATCCAACAAATGGTGTGGCACCCCGCCCGGCGTCCGGCAAAAATGGCCAGGGCGACGAAAATTAGGACCACTATGTAATAGGTAATGTATTTCCAGGGTTCATCAATTGAAATTCCAGTGTCGGTCAGGTGTAGAAAATCCACGCGTTGATAACCGCCCGCTTTGATTGCCATGAAGATGATTAAACTGATCCACGGAAGCCAGATCATCCATTTGATCCAATCAATTTTGCGACCATTGACCGGGGTCATATTGATCGGTTCAATCATTTCTTGCATCCCGCCCCCTGGGCAAACCCAACCGCACCATAATCGCCCAACAAAGAGGCCTGAAATGAACATTAGCCCAAATATGATCAGGCTGCCGTTGATGATCCCATTCATGGCCCCATCAATGATTACATATGGCGATAGAAAGTTCATCGTGATCGGGAAAGAGAGAAATGCCAGAATCACCAGGGTTTTACGAATACGTTGTCGGAGAGGAAGTTGCTTTATCATTAGGGTTACTCCAATAAGGTAAAACTTCAGTTTTATAAACGCACGTTATGAAGGCTTTGCAAAATATGCAAGAAAAAGCATCCTGAGTAGCGAAAGCGTATCGAAGGGTGCTTTTTCGGATCATCCGCACCCTGTGATGCGGTCCTGCGGACCTACTCAGGCCTGTCCCGAGCTTGTCGATGGGATGCTTCCTACGTAACATTGGTTGTAAAGAAAATATGAAATATTTTTCCTGGTTTCTTGGTTTCCTCATCAAAAATTATTTTTCAGGGATTTCGCCACTCTGCAGCTGCGCAATGACGTTTTCGATCCATTCCAGGTTTGTTTTTGCCATCATTTTGCCAATTTCAAGGGTCTGCATCCAAAAGAAAAATTCGCGCGGCGATTGGACGTAGTCGGCATAGACTTCCATACTTTGGGGAATCTGGTCGTATTGCTCCAGACCCAGCCGCATAAAATCGGCCACCCGCTGATACATTGCTATGATTTCAGCATTCGAAAGCTGCCCGGCGAAGAAAACCTGGATCATGGGGGCGCTGCGGTTATCCCCAAAGGGTAGCGGGGTCACCAACCAGGTACGTAAGGCTTCCTGCCCGGTGGGGGTGATCGAATACTCTTTGCGGTCGGGGCGATTTTCTTGCTCGATGACCTCCATCTCCGCCCAGCCTTTTTCTGTTAACTGGTTGAGTGTTCGATAGATTTGGCTCTGGTCAGCGGGCCAAAAATGTCGCACAGAAGTATCGATTATTTTTTTCAAATCATAGCCCGAAAAAGGGCGGTAGTTCAAAAAACCAAGGATGGCATGTTGAAGTGACATATAGGATACTCCTTATATAGGATTTAGCATATATATGATTGTGCACATAATAACTAATTCTCTATCCATTGTCAAGCGATTTTTTCTTTTGTTCGCTATCATTGCGCGACAACAAATTGAGAAAATCGTATAAAATCAGTAGAGTTTCAATCCTAAGAAAACCCTGGAGGTTTTATGACTTCGTCCGCACCCCCTACAGAAAAAATGGCCCCGATTCGCACAGCAGAACGGATTCAAATTTTGGATATTTTGCGAGGTTTTGCCATCTTCGGTATTTTGGCCGTTAACATCGCTGGGTTTGCCAGCCCGGCCTTTTTACCAGGCTATGAATATCCTGATTTTGTTCCCTGGTTTGATGAATTGGCCGAGGGTTTCGTTATATTTTTGGCTGAAAGTAAATTTTTTACCATTTTCTCTTTTCTTTTTGGGTTGGGGTTTTCAGTTCAACTGGCCCGGGCTGAAGCGAAGGGCAAAGATATCAAATCGTTCTATCCCCGCCGCTTATGGCTGCTGTTTGTGATCGGAATTCTCCACGCCCTTTTCTTGTGGACCGGGGATATTCTCCGGTTATATGCGCTATTGGGGTTTGCCCTGTTGGCCTTTCGAAACCGCACCAATCGTACTTTGATCATATGGATGATCGTTTTCGTTGTCATCTCATTCCTGTTTATTGGGCTGATGGGTGGCGACGATAGCGGGATTCCCGGCTATGATGTGATCGCCAAGGCGCGGCTGACTTATAACAGTCCCTCGTATTTAAGCGTCCTGATTTTTCAGTTCTTCTCCGGAATTGTTTCGTTCATCATCATCTTTCTGACCCAAGGACCGAGTGTAATGTCCTTGTTCTTACTCGGACTGCTGGTCGGGCGGTCGAAATTCTTGGAAGACTTGCGTAAAAATCGGCAAGTTTTAAATCGAATTTTTTGGATTGGTCTGATCGTCGGCCTCGTGGGGAATGGGCTTTATCTCTTCCTGGAAGATGCCTGGTTAGCGAGTCTGGCAATCACCTTTGGCTCCCCGGCGATGTCGGCCGCATATGTCTGCGGATTGGCATTGCTCTCCATTGGGGAGACCGGCTCCAAAATCCTGGCCCCGCTGGCCAGTGTAGGGCGGATGGCATTGACCAACTATGTCTTACAATCAGTTTTTTGTCTATTTTTGTTCAGTGGATTTGGTTTCGGATTGTATGAAGATGTGGGCGCGGCCGGATTATTAGGAATTACTTTCCTGATCTATGGCTTGCAAATCCCCGTGAGTATGTGGTGGTTGAACCGGTTCCGGTTTGGGCCGTTGGAATGGATTTGGCGGTCGCTAACGTATCGGCAGTGGCAAACATTGCGCTCATAATGGGCTAACTCATCCACTTGGTTGGTTCCTTAAACTGAGATCGGTGCAGAAGTAAAAAAACTCGGTTCTGATGCGATTTGATGGCAAAGAAACCGAGTTTTTGATTTTTGCTTAAAAAATCAAAATTTGGATTCCAAAATCGGGCAAAATATGACAATTCCATCTTCAAAAAGTACCAGAGTACCCGCCATCTAAATGAGTAAATATGCTACGATTATAGGTGTGGTGGTTGCTTCTGCTTTTAATTAACTGGGGCTTCCACATCACCTTAGGCAAATTTGCCAGCGTTCAATAACCATTTCATTATTGCATCACCGGAAGGAGTGTGAGCATGGCGGACCGTGGTGATTGGGTTTTAAACATTTCGTCTGATGGGGGAATCTATAAATATTTGCTCAAACCTGGAAAAACGATAATTGGTCGGACGACGATTTGCGATATTATGCTGATTGCCGATAACGTTTCGCGGCGGCATGCGCAAGTTGAAGTCACCACAGAGGGGGTGACTCTGATGGATTTAGGGTCGGCCAATGGCACTGTGTTGGGAGATGTTGAACTGCCGCCGCGCAAGCGGACCTCCCTCCTTTCTGGAAAAACTTTCCACGTAGGTCAATTTGATTTTAGTATTTCGGCTCATCAGGAAGGAGAACAAGTCGAAACCGATAAAATCATCTTGCAACCGGACGCCTCCACGCCCTTGGTACCGGGCGGGGATGTAACCACCGATAAAACTGTGGTCGGAGTATTTAGTGAAGGTCGGGCACCTAAACCCAATTTCTTTTTAATTTTTAACACTGGTAAAGAAAACTGGCAAAATATTCAATTGTATGATGGGGAATATGTGATTGGCCGAGTGCCGGAATGTGATATCCAGATCAAAACGATGGGTGTTTCCCGAAAACACGCCCAAATCAAGGTGGAGGGGGATCAGTTTTGGGTGAAAGACTTAAACTCCAGCAATGGCGTGCTCCTAGATGGAGAGAAAATTGATCCTGGAAAACCCCATCCTGTGCCTCCTGAAGGGATTTTCGTCATCGCCAAACAGCCCTTCCTGGTGTCAAAAGAGGGCCAACCCAATACCAATACCAAAGCCGATCTTTCAGGATTTGTTACCCAGGTTGTTTCCTCCCCGGTGCTGGACATGTACCAAAGCATGTCTCGGATGTCTCCCGCCCTGACCCAGGCTTCCCTGGTGACCGATATGCAGTTCCTGGATTTGAGCGGGGAGGATCGCATCACCATTGGTCGAGCCGAGGATAACACGGTCACCTTTGACCACCCGGCGGTCAGTCGCTATCACGCGGCCATTGAGCGATTGGGCACTCGCTTTCGGGTTAGTGATCTCAAAAGTGCCAACGGCGTTTACCTGAACAGCAAACTCGTCGAAGAGGAAGCCTTTCTAAAAGAAGGCGATGTGGTTAAAGTTGGCCCCTTTGATTTTGTGTTCTCCGGATTGGGCATTCAGGTGGAATCCGTTGAAGGCTACACCATCGACGCCTTTAATATTAAAAAATGGGTGACCAAAGAGCTTAATCTCCTCAAAGATATTAGTTTAAGTATCGGGGCCAATGAATTTGTGGCCGTGGTAGGGATGAGTGGGGCTGGCAAAACCACCTTCATGGACACCCTCAACGGTTACCGCCCCGCCACGCATGGTGAAGTCTACGTCAGCGGGATCAATTTATACGAAAATTACAATATGTTCCGCGATGATATCGGTTATGTCCCCCAGCGCGATATCGTCCATATGGAATTGACGCCCTGGATGGCCCTCGATTACGCGGGGAAATTACGTTTCCCGCCCGATACCTCCACTGCTGAACGACATGCGGCTGTCGAGAGAACGCTCAAAGAACTGGGGCTCTGGGAACGTAAAGATGTAGTTATCTCGCGACTTTCCGGAGGGCAGCTCAAGCGGGTTTCCATTGGCGTCGAACTCCTGACCCGCCCCCGGTTACTCTTCCTCGACGAACCCACCAGCGGCTTGGACCCTGGCACCGAATTCGAGATGATGAAACTGATGCGCCAACTAGCTGATCAGGGCCGAACGGTGATGGTTGTAACCCACACGACCAAAAACGTGATGCTCTGCGACAAAGTCGTCATCTTGGGGACGGGGGGCTATCTAGTCTTCTATGGTGCGCCCGAAGATGCCCTCGAATATTTCGATAGTTACCGGACCGCGCGCGAAAAACTCGAACGAGGCATGGAATTTGATGAAATTTACCGCCTGCTGGAAGATTCCGAGCGCGGGACCCCCGCGGATTGGGCTGACCGGTATCAGGCCAGTGTTTACGCCGAGCCCCCCGATAAAGACCAGGTTGTAGGGGCTGCAGAATCGGCCGAGACGGTAACCCCAGTCGCCTCCACCGCGGCACCGTCGCAACAGCAGGTCAAAAAAATTTCATCTTTGCGTCAGTTGCAGATTCTTTCTGGTCGCAATATGACCATTCTGTTCCAAGATAAAGTGTCACTGGGGTTGATGTTGGCCTTGGCCCCCATTCTCGGCTTGATGAATTCGGTTTGGGGTAAAAATATCTATGACCAGGTGGATGGTAATGTCGAATTCGTCATGGGGTTGTGGTTTATGTCAGCCGTGGTAGCCATGTTGGTTGGCACCATGAGCAGCGTGCGCGAAATTGTCAAAGAAGCCGATATCTATAAACGTGAGCGCGCCGTTGGTCTCAAGATTTTCCCCTATGTCTTCTCGAAAATCTGGCTGGGATTGATCATGGCTCTCTATCAGGGGGGTATTATCTTAGGCATTGCCCTGTTACTTGTAGATGTACCCGTCCCCGGTAAAGAAACCTATTTGCAGTTTTTCATTACGATTGTTTTGGGTGTGGTCACAGGTTATTTAATGGGTTTGCTGATCTCCTCGGCCGTGCCAAACCAGAACGCGGCCTTGATTGCTCTGATCGCAGTGGTTGTGCCCCAACTCATTTTGGGCGGCTTGCTGATTCCGCTGGAAAAAATCCCCCAGGGGCGCTTGATGAGCCACGCCGTTTTCTCGCGTTGGACGTTGGAGGGCTTCGTCATTTCTCAGGGGATGGGGGATACCCTCAATATCGATCAATGTTGGAAACTACCTCCCGAAGAGCGCAGTGCTCTTTCCGATGAAGATAAAAGTGATCCGGCTTGCCCCTGTATGGGTACCGACCTCTTTGACGATTGTGATGGCATCCCCGGTTTGCTCAACCCGGATTTTTATGATGACATCTCCAAACGTGCCATTGCCCAGGCCGAACCCGACAAACCCGAGGAACCCACACCGTATCCCTCCCCAACCACCATTGCTACCCCTACCCAATTGCCCTCCCCAACACCATTGTATTCACCAACGCCGGTACCTTCCTCAACGCCATATCCCTCGCCGACGCCTTTACCGACTAAAGTATTGCTTTACGAGTTGGACGAATATCGGGATGAAAGTCAGGCCCAAAGTGAAGCCTATTTTGAAGAGCGCTCCGATCAGATGAGTGATTATTACGACAGCCGGGCCGACCAGATGGACACTTATTACGAAACCCGTTCTGATCAGATGAGTGATTATTTCGATACGGTCCAAGATCAATTCTCCGATTATTCCGATGATCAGAAAGAATCTATGGAAAAGTATATGGATACCCGCCAGGAGCAAGCCGAAGGTTATTCTGAAAACCTTGACCAATACGGCACCGATTTGGCCGATTGGCAGCGTGACCGTCAGAAAGCCGTCAGCGCGGCCGAAAATGTGCTCAAGAGCTTGCTCGAGAAATTTGGCCGGGCCTTCGAAGGCGATCTAAACGACCGCTTGCTGGTATTAAGCACGCAATCGCTCGTGATGTTCATCGGCATGTTGGTCTTTATGAAACGAAAAGATACGTTATAGGCGTGCATCTGTTACTTGCCATCAACAAAATCTACGTTCATCTGCGGTTAAATTTTTATGAGCCAAAATACTTTAAACTGTCCCAAATGCGGCCATCAAAACCCTGAAGGTCAAGAAAATTGCCAATCCTGCGGTGCGGAAATCGGCGTCTATGCCCCAACGATGCAAAATGTCGATGTTTACGGGGCTACCATGGTAGAAACCGAAACATCTCAAGCCGAAGAAGAAATTCCGCGGGCTAGTTTAACTATCGAAGCCGGACGATTTAAGGGTCGGGTTTACACCCTGAAAAAGAATCAAACCTTAGGGCGGGAAAAATGTGAAATTATCTTGCGAGACCCCCACTTATCGCGCCAGCATGCCAATATCAAATATCTGGAAGGGCAGTTTCTGCTCCTCGATTTAGGCTCCGCCAACCACACCTTTGTCAATGATCAGATGATCCAGCATCCTACCCCGCTCCAAGATGGCGATCTGATCAGCATGGGCAACACCGATCTCCGTTTTACCCTGAAGGCGAGTGAATAATATGTCAGAACAAATCTTTTTTGATCAGTATCAAACCCAAGAACTCCTAGAAACCAGCGCTTTGGGAACGATTTATCAAGGTGAGGATCAGGAAACTGGTCAGGCCGTGCGGATTTCCGTATTTTCCCCTGAACTGGTACCTGCAACTGATTTTCAAGAACGATATCGAGTCATATCTGACGCGCTCACCCGCGGGGATCATCCCGCACTGATCAAACCCTTAATTGTTGGTGATCAAGATGGACAGGTGGTGGTGATCCAGCCCCAAAATGAAGGTCAGACCTTAGCTGGAATGCTTGGTGGGGCCGCTAATCTTCCAGTGAATTTCATTCTGGATTTTGCGCAGTCTGTAGGCGCCACCTTGGAAGAATTACACCAGACCGGCAATGTACATGGTGGATTACGCCCAGAAACTACTTGGTTAGCCTCGGATGGGTCCGTCCAATTAATGAATATTGGCTTTGCGGTAGCACTGAGCCTTAATACCCTCCTCGGGGAGGACAGCGTTAGTGCCAACCCATTTAATGCGCCTGAAATTCGATCAGGTGGATCTTTTTCGATCCCGACCGATTTTTACGCGCTGGGGGCCATCCTGTATCAGGCATTAACTGGAGAGCTGCCTGAACTGGAAGTCACCGATCCTTGGCCAGGGAGTAAAGTTCCCGGTTTACCGCCAGAACTTGATGAGTTGGTCGCCAACTGTTTGGCCCCAGCCCCTGAAAATCGAGTTCAAAGCGCGGCTGAATTTTTAAACGGGGTAGAAGAAGTCCGTAAGGGTATGGCAACCGGCGGTCAAGATACGATTCTGGGAATGGAAGATGCTTTAGTCGGGCACACTTTAGGAGCATACAAACTGGTCGAGCGGATGGGGCAAGGCGGGATGGCAACGGTTTATAAAGGCTACGAGGCGGCCTTGGACCGGTATGTGGCGATTAAGGTACTCCCCCAATTTTTTGCCCGGGACCCTAATTTCATGCAGCGCTTCCGCCGTGAAGCCAAAGCGGTGGCCCAGCTCAACCATCCCAGCATTGTGCCGATCTATAGTTATGGGGAAGAGAGTAATATCACTTATATTGCCATGCAGTATGTTCCCGGGGGGACGTTAAAACAGGGCCGGGGGCAGGTATACGAACCCCAAGAGGCGATCAAGCTGGCACTACCCATCGTCCGGTCTTTGTCGTATGCGCATAGTCGCGGAATTGTCCACCGGGATATCAAACCCAGCAACGTGCTGCTCTCCGATGAAGGCTGGCCCCTGCTGGCCGACTTTGGCTTGGCCAAAATGGCTGAAGAAACCGGTCAACTGACCGGTACCGGCGTCGGGGTTGGAACCCCGATGTATATGTCCCCTGAACAGGGCCAGGGCGTCGGCGTGGATCACCGCACCGATATTTATTCAATGGGCATCATGCTCTATGAAATGCTCACCGGCGATGTCCCTTTCCGGGCCGATACGCCCATGGCCATCGTCATCAAGCATATGACGGCTCCCATGCCGATGCCGCGCGAGATCAATCCCGATATTCCCGAAGTTCTGGAGCGCATCATTTTGAAAGCTACAGCTAAAAATCAGGCTGATCGCTATCAAACTGCCGAGGAAATGGCAATTGCTTTGGAGCAGGCCCAACTCCAATTAGCTGCCCAGCCAGTAGGTGTGCTCCCCGCCGCAGATGATATTCAAATTCCAGCAGTCGAAAAACCAAAAACTGTCGGGACCATTCCAAGCTGGCTGAAACCCGCAGGGATTTCTTTGGGGATATTTGGCGGTATATTGCTTTTAGGCCTCATCCTGATGTGGACATTCAAAATTTGTCCGGGAGGGTTTGGTGATCAATTACCCTGGTGCCCGGTCATGACTGACGAGATAGATGTTTCTACTGCGGCCCCTGAAGCGGTCCCGGTTGAAGATTCGGCCGCTGAATTGTCTCCGGATCAATTGTGTGCCGCCGGTGAAACTTTATTGCTGGATGAAAATTTTGAGGTTGGATATCGCGGTGGGTGGTATTTCTCCGACACAAATGGAAATGAGATCGAACCCTGGTTGGTCGTCGATGATTTTACCGGCAACAATGTTTTCCAGATTGATGGTCATAGCTGGGCCCAGTATCCAGGATTTTTTGCTCAAAACTTAACTTATCAACTACGAATGCGGAGTGCAGCCGAGGTGGATTCCACCCATATTAATTTTAGGTTCAGTGATGCCGGGCGGTATTATGTCGCGATTACCAGTGGCGAAATGGGGCTATACAAAGACCCCGGCAACATTCAGCTGACTTCCAAGGATTTTGGGTCAATAGCCAATTGGCATGATCTCAAAATATCCAATTATGATGGGACTCTACTGCAAAAAGGGTGCTAGACCCTCCTCAAAACAGCAAAAGTTTAA
>CAYVQU010000077.1:0-10137 GCA_964453155.1 uncultured Anaerolineales bacterium
ATAAGTAGGCTCATCTGGAAAAAGTGTGCAGGTGACAGTCACTTTCAAAGCGATTGTTACCTTAATTGCACAGATTCACCAAATGAGCCAAAAAATCAACTAAGTGGATAACTCCCTAGGGGTTATTCGGTATATTGTTAAGCTGAAATAATTGCGGCCCGCAACCGGCGTTCAAGTGCTGAGAACGCCGGGGTGTAACGAATTTCTTCATCCCGTGGGCGTGGTAACTCAACAGCCATGTCCAGGCAGATTTGACCGGGGCGCGCCGTGAGCACGATGATGCGGTCAGCGAGATAAACCGCTTCGGGGATGGAGTGGGTCACCATTAAGACCGTTTTACGATTAGCAACCCAAATCCGCAGCAGTTCGGAGGCCATTCGCTCGCGTGTTAGAGCATCGAGCGCACCAAATGGTTCATCCAAGAGCAATACATCCGGATCATAAATTAAAGCCCGGGCAATCGCCACTCGTTGCGCCATCCCCCCTGATAAAGCCCGCGGCAGCCAATTCTCAAATCCTGTCAGGCCAACCAGTTCAATCAAATCCAAGGCCTGGGCACGGGCTGTTTCACGGGGAAGCCCCTGAATCTCTAATGGAAGCAGGATGTTTTCGATGACTGTCCGCCAGGGCATTAGATTGGGGTCTTGAAAGACGAGTCCCACCCGCCGCGACGGACCTTGCAGAGGGGTGCCCTCAAATTGAACCTGTCCCTGCGTGGGGGGTAGCAACCCGGCTAAGATGCGCAACAGGGTGCTTTTCCCGCTTCCCGAAGGCCCCAGCACGCAGACAAATTTCTGCCGCGCAATTTCAAAGTCGAGATTCTCCAGCGCCCGTAGACCCCCGGATTTATTTTCAAATACGGCGGAAAGTTTCTCGATGTTTAGGATTGGATCTGCACTCATCAATTTCAAACCCAGGAAAGCCAGTCCTGCCAGGAACGGCTTTCCAAAATCTCTTATTCCTCAACAAACTTGTTGGTAAACGCGGCGTTCAAGTCCAGCGGTTCAGAGATGAGCCCCATGTTTAGCAAAACCGTTTGCATATTCTCCCATCCAGCGGGATCTGAGTAACCCAGCGGGTCAATTTGCCAGAGAGTGGCATACCGTTCCATTTCACTTGTGCGATGGATATCATCGGCAAATGGAAGACCTTCAACATAGTTTTCGCTGTCCGCGTAGACTTCGGCTGGGTGAGTCGCAGCGTATTTTATCCCCCGCATGGTAGCCTGTACCATGCGGCGGACCAGATCGGGGTTGTCGCGGATGGTGGTTTCGTTTGTGATGATGCCATTGGCAACCAGGTGGGCGTGATCGGCCACCGAAATCACATTAACGTCATATCCTAAATCCTGAAGTTGATAGGGTTCATTATTGACATACACCACGGCAGCCTGAACCTGGTTGGCAGCAACAGCTTCGACCTGGTTGAAGCCAATCGATTCAAGGGTAACATCGCTTTCTTCCAGGCTAGCAGTATCCAATAGGGAGCGGAATCCGACATAACTGGCCCCAAATAGCCCTGGTATGCCGATCTGTTTTCCAGCTAAATCATCGAGAGACACGATGCCTTGGTCCGTTTTGGATACGACTGCAATTGGGTAGTCTTGATACCAGGCCATGACATAGACCACGGGCAGACCTTCAGCCCGAGCCAGCAAAACCTGCTCTCCTGATGCCAACGAGAATTGAAGTTCATTGGCAGCCACCAAAGCAACCCCATCGGTCTCAAAGCTGTAATCGAATTCCAATTCCAGGCCGACTTCTTCATAAAATCCATTGTAGTCGGCCCCATAGAACGGAGCATACTGCACACTGGGGATATATCCCATCGGCAAACGAAGGTGGACCAACTCGCCCTCAGCCCCACTCCCAGCCCCATTTTGATTTCCATTGCACGCGACCAAAATCATGATTGCCATGATCCCCAAGATCAAAATTCGACGAAATTTCATTTTAGCTCCTAAAAAATTAGTTGGTTAGTAGGATGGTTGGTTGCGAATCAACTAACTAACTCTCAGATTCAACTTGCCAGGCCAATACGCGTTTCTCAATCAAATTTACAATTCCATAAATGCACAACGCCATTGTTACCAGGGTGAACACGGCTACAAAAACCAAGGCAGTGTCATACATCCCGCGGCCCACGTTGATTAAAAAACCCAACCCGCGATCTGCACCGACAAATTCACCAACCACCGCGCCGATGACGGCTAAGGTTGCCCCGATCCGCAAGCCGCCAAGAAAAACGGGCATCGCAGCCGGAATTTCAAGAAAACGTAAAATCTGCCAGCGGGTAGCCTGAAATGAGTGCATTAGGCTATACAAATCAGGGGAAACTGAGCGGACACCTACGATAATATTTACCAAGATGGGGAAAAAAACGATCAGGGCTGTGATCAAAACCTTCGACAAAATTCCAGGCCCCAACCAGATGACGAGTAAGGGTGCAATTGCCACCACTGGAACCGATTGACTGGCAACAATATAGGGGGATAAAATCCGCTCTAGTCGCCGGGATTTAGCCAATAGATAACCCAATATTACCGCGGTGCCTAAGCCAAAGGTTAATCCAGCCAGTACTTCGCCCAGAGTCACCCCAATATGCCGCAACAGGCTGCCATCCTGGATTACTTCGAAAAAACGCGCCGCAACCAAACTCGGTGATGGCAAAATAAAGGCCGGGAAATTCCCCAAGCTGACGATAACTTGCCACAACACCACGGCCCCCACAATGGAGAGGGGGACGAGATATTTATTTTGAATCTGCAGTGATCGCCCGGATTTATTGCGTTTCATCATTCGATCTTGGAGACCTTCCAGGTTTCTGAAACCTGGAAGGTCTGATTTCAAAAAAAGAAACCCCAACAATATGGGGCCTCAAAAAATCACGGAAACATCCCCATTTCTGGAAATTGCTACCGCTAAAAACTTTCTTCCATCCGGACTGTACCGTCGGCCCCGGATTCTCACCGGATCATGCAGCCAGTAACTTGTTGGCCGCTCGCGGGCTAAACCTGTTAGTCAGGTCTTACCGCCGGTCGGGAATTGAACCCTGCCCCGAAAGTGATATTAAATTGTGACAAACAGGTGGTATTATACAGGCGCATGATATCCTGGTCAACGCATAAAAAACCACTAAATTCCAGGAGTGGGGCGTTGCCTTTAATGGCGGGTTATGGTATTATCCTGTCCGTTAAAATGCCAGAAAAGCTGGCTTTCTAGAGTAAGTAGAGGAGAAAAACATAAGCGCGACAGGTTTTCGCAGTAATAATCGCATCCGGGCCAAAGAGGTTCGCCTGATTGGTGCGGATGGCACTAATCATGGTGTCGTCCCGATCCAAGAAGCTCGCCGTTTGGCCCAAGAAGCCTCCTTAGACTTGGTTGAAGTGGCTCCCAACGCCAAACCACCAGTCTGTCGAGTGATGGACGTAGGTAAATATATCTACGAACGCAAGAAAAAAGAGCGCGAGGCTCGCAAACAGCAGTCCAAGATCGAGATCAAAGAGATCCGCTTGCGCCCCAAAACAAGTGAACATCACCGGGGCTTCAAAGTGCGCGATGCCCGTAAATGGCTCAAACAAGGCAAAAAAGTAAAGGTCCGTATTCGCTTCCGCGGTCGTGAAATTCACTACCCGGAAATCGCCCTCGAGGACTTGCGAGAAATCGCAGAAGAACTCAAAGATGTGGGCGTGATCGAATATGCCCCCTCGCGCGAAGGTCGCACCATGTTGATGGTTTTGGCCCCCGCCAAAGATACAAAGTAAGTCAGTTCTCCTAACTGGTAAGCTGACCTACAATCTAAACAAGTTAATCCCCGCTAACTTCCAGGGGCGACGTTTGGTGTCGCCCCTGATTACGCGGTAAATAAAGTGAGAGGAGTTTCGTCGTGCCTCGAAAATCGACAAAAACTGGTAAGTATAAACTCAAGACCCATAAAGCAACCGCCAAGCGTTTCCGCCTGACGGGCACTGGGAAATTGGTCCGCACTAAGGGTGGCAAGAGCCACTTCCGCCGCCGGACCTCCAAGCGAACGAAAGCGAAATTCACAACCATGATCCCCGTCGCGGGCAGTGGTTTCCAGAAACGCATTCGCCGCCTGGCTCCCTATATGTCCAAATACAAGGCCAACCCGAACGCTCGGAGTGGTAAGTCTAAGTAATTCCAATTCTAGTTGCGGCTGTTGGGTGTATGCAACGGGTCGTCTTGAACGACCGGCGCCCAGG
The DNA here is from genome assembly GCA_964453155.1 of uncultured Anaerolineales bacterium. Classification (GTDB taxonomy): domain Bacteria; phylum Chloroflexota; class Anaerolineae; order Anaerolineales; family UBA11858; genus CAYVQU01. Next base: position 4,223 of record CAYVQU010000077.1, read on the forward strand.
GGTTCGCAGGAGAGATAGTAATGGCTCGTGTAAAAACAGGTTTCACCCGTCGTAGACGACACAAAAAAGTATTAAAACTCACCAAAGGCCAATTTGGCGCTCGTTCCCGCACTTACCGGCGGGCAAATGAGGCCATGCTGAAGAGCCTCTGGTATGCTTATCGCGACCGCCGCACCCGCAAACGCGACTTGCGCCGTTTGTGGATCGCGCGTATCAATGCGGCCGCTCGGCTGAATGGGACCACCTACAGCCGCCTCATTCACGGCATGAAGAAAGCCGAGATTGTGATCAATCGCAAGATGCTGGCCGACCTGGCCGTCCGCGATCCCAAAGCTTTCACCGCTGTGGTCGAAAAAGCGATCGGCTAAACGACTCTCACGCGAAATCGAACCCCGGAAACTTAAGGTTCTGTGAACCCAGTTTCCGGGGTTCTTTGATTCTGGCCCACCCTGCACAGCAAGCGCGTTGACGGTGTGGAATCGCCATGCTACAATCGAATCATGAGCCAGATTCTCAGGGAAAAAATCTTCCCCAGTGGTCAACAACTCCAAATCGTCCAGGGTGATATTACCCAAGAAAATGTGGATGGGATTGTGAACGCTGCCAACGCCCATTTACAGCACGGCGGCGGGGTCGCGGGGATCATCTCCCGCAAAGGCGGACCCGAAATTCAACAGGAATCCGATCAATGGGTGCGGGACCACGGTCCGGTGAGTCACGCGGCCCCCGCGTTTACCAAGGGCGGTCAGTTGCCTTGTAAATACGTCATCCACGCCGTGGGACCGATTTGGGGTTCTGGCGATGAGGACCAAAAACTTGCCGCCGCGGTGACCGGCTCCCTCGAAGTCGCTGCTGAACTCGAACTTAAATCGATTGCCCTGCCCGCCATCTCCACCGGCATTTTTGGCTTCCCCAAAGACCGCGCCGCAAACATCATTTTCACCGCGGTTAACAATTATTTCATAGAAAACCTAACGAATACCCTCGAGATGGTCCGTATAACCTTGTTTGACCAACCCACCGTGGATGTTTTTCTATCCGTCTGGGATGCATCGCTCAACCCCTAATCTTTCACCCCAACCTCATGCTTACCTCGACCAAGAATTCTCGCATCCAACACATTCGTAAATTGCAAGCGAATGCCCGGGCGCGCAAAAATGAGGGCTTGTTTGTCGTGGAAGGGATCCGATTGGTAGAAGAACTGCTCAACACCAAATGGTGGCCCGAGTTGGTTATATATACCGAAGATGTCGGGGATCGTGGCAACGAAATTTTGGCTGGATTTCAATCTCATAATATTGAAACCTATCCCGTTGCCACCCATGTGATGCAGGCTGCCAGCGATACCCAGGCTCCCCAGGGAATTTTGGCCGTAGTGCCTATTCAACAGCTTGAATTTCCAGAAAAACTGACGTTTATATTGATCCCCGATGGCGTGCGCGATCCGGGAAATTTAGGCACGATATTGCGGACGGCTCTGTCTGCGGGAGTTGAAGCGGTGCTGCTGCCCCCAGGGTCGGTTGATCCGTTCTCGCCAAAGGTCCTCCGGGCGGGGATGGGTGCGCATTTCAGGCTGCCGATCCACCGCATGCCCTGGGATGAAATTGCGGCCTGTTTAGGTGGGATTCCCCTATTTCTGGCTGATTCTGCCAGTGGGCAAAACCTCTACATATCTGATTTTGAATCTCCGGTGGGCTTGATTATCGGTAGCGAGGCGGCTGGGGCTGGTGAATCCGCCCAAAAATTGGCCACCCACCAGGTTCACATCCCCATGCCGGGGCCAACTGAATCCCTTAATGCTGCGGTCGCCGCTTCAATTTTGATGTTTGAAGTCGTTCGCCAGCGCCAATCCCCAATCTCCGGTCTCGAATCATGACCCTCCCCCTCAACACCATTTTAACCGGCGATTGTCGCGAGATACTCTCCACGCTGCCTGAAAAATCGGTTGATTTGATTTTTGCCGATCCGCCCTATAATTTGCAGCTTTCGCAAGAATTGTGGCGGCCCAATTATTCGCGGGTCGCTGCCGTGGATGATGACTGGGATCAATTTGAAAGTTTTGCAACCTATGATGAATTTTCGCGGACTTGGTTGAGCGAGTGTCAACGAGTGCTCAAGGACACAGGAACATTGTGGGTGATTGGTTCGTATCACAATATTTTTCGAATTGGGGCAATTCTGCAGGATTTAGGATTCTGGTTGCTCAACGATGTGGTCTGGATCAAGACTAATCCGATGCCCAATTTTCGGGGCGTTCGGTTCGCCAACGCCCATGAGACCTTGATCTGGGCCAGCAAGTCGAAGGGAGCCAAATACACCTTCAATCACCATGCTATGAAGGAATTCAACGCGGGTAAACAAATGCGCTCTGATTGGGAGTTTCCGCTGTGTACAGGGAGTGAACGGATTAAGGTCAACGGCGAGAAAGCCCACTCCACTCAAAAACCCGAAGAGCTGCTTTATCGAGTGATTTTATCGTCCAGTAACCCTGGGGATGTGGTTTTAGACCCATTCTTTGGCACTGGGACGACCGGTGCGGTTGCGAAAAAACTCCATCGCCAGTGGATTGGTATCGAGCGAGAAACGAAGTATATTGAAGTCGCCCAGCAACGAATTGCGACAATTGATCCCGAAGAATTCGATCCGGCGGTTTTTGATGTCCATGATCGGAAGCGCTTGGCCCCCCGGGTGGCTTTTGCCCGTTTGGTGGAGGCCGGATTAGTGCAGCCTGGCCAATCGTTATTTTTTCGGGGTGAGGCAGGATTTGAAGCGCGCGTAAAACCAGATGGGAAATTGGTTTACAATGGCACCGAAGGGTCGATCCATCAAATTGCGCGGCAATTGGTTGGGGGCAGTCCTTGTAATGGGTGGGATTTGTGGCATTTTCAGGATGCGCGCGGCGAATTTCGTCCTATTGATCGACTGCGGGAAAAATATCGAGTAGAAAACAAGCAAGAATAGAAAGTAATTCGTCGCAGCGCCGGGCGATAAATCACCCGGCTCATAGCTTAAGAGCGTTAAAGCGCCTCGCGTTATAAATTGGGGTGTTTCCTAAAACTTAGGCGCAGGTGACTTTCACCTTTGATGGAAATTAAGTACATATGAAAATTCGTTCAATTACCTATTTTGCCAATCCCGGCTGGCCGTTAGATGAAACCGTTCTCCAGGACGCAGCCGATTTCGCCGCGATTGCGCGACCCGCTTATGAAACCGCGGGTTTTGAAGTTCAAACAGTGCGGTTCGCGACCCCACCCTTTCCCCAGATTTTGCCAAATTGTGAACCAGAAAGGGTTATTGCGTTTGCCCAAAAACTTGAAACTGCGCTGCTGTCGGTGGGTTTTGAATACATCGCAATTGGACCTGCGCTACCCGAAATACCTGAAAGCTACGCGGTCATCCCCGGAATGATCGCGGCGACGGAAAACGTGTTCGCCTCGGGTGTGATGTCCGCGCCTAACATTGGCGTTTCACTACCGGCAGTCCGGGCTTGCGCTCAAATTATCCATGACCTTGGTCCCCTAGACCCCAACGGGTTTGCCAATTTGTTTTTCACGGCGTTGGGGAATGTGCCCCCCGGCGCACCATTTTTCCCGGCCGCGTATCATGATGAGGGGGGCGCATCCTTCGCCATCGCGACCGAAGCTGCGAATTTAGGAGTAGAAGCATTTTCAAAGGCTGAAACCTTGACTGAAGCGCGCCAAAACTTGACCACAGCCTTAGAAATTAATGCTCAGAAATTAATCACTGTCGCCGAATCTTTGAATCTCCGCTTCGGGGGAATTGATTATTCCCTAGCCCCATTCCCGGAAGTTGAGTTATCCCTGGGAACCGCGCTGGAGAGATTGGGCGTTCCCAAGGCCGGTTTGCATGGATCGCTGACCGCCTCAGCCATCATCGCCGATACCATTGACCGGGCCGATTTTCCACATTGCGGTTTCAGCGGGATGATGCTGCCCGTATTGGAAGATGCCACCCTTGCGGCGCGCGCCGCCGAAGGGGTCTTATCGATCAAAGATATGCTGCTCTACTCCGCGGTCTGCGGGACGGGTCTGGATACGGTACCCTTACCTGGCGATATAACTGTGGAGCAGTTGACCGCGGTCTTGTTGGATTTGGCTACCCTGGCTTTACGGCTGGATAAGCCCCTCACTGCGCGCCTAATGCCCATTCCTGGGAAAAAGGCTAGCGAACCCACTACATTTAATTTCCCCTTCTTCGCCAACAGCCGTGTGATGGCGTTGGAGGCGGAACCTTTGGAGGGGTATTTAGGTGGAGATGAAAAATTTGTAGTCCACCCACGAAAATAACCTCAATATCCGCACCCTTCGACTATGCTTCGCTCCGCTCAGGGCGCTAGTTTTGAATATTGTGTAGCTTTCTGAGCGGAGTGGAATGAAATGAAGCGCAGTCGAAGAATGCGGGCCTACTTATCCACCACCCAATACTCCCCACCTCCGCCTTCGCGGGCCATCATCTTATACTCAATCAGACCCCGGCGCAGGGAAGCGGTATCTTCGGAGTAGAAAGACAGGATTTCGTTGACTTCTTTCTCCGGGTAGCGCTGACCGGGTTCAAAACCTTTAAGCACATGCCGCAAGATGACTTCGAACTTCTTCTGCTGCGAGGGGAATTGCTTGATCCGGCCCTCCGAATCACAAAAAGTATTCAACACTTTTTTATCATAAGCATCCATATCGACATCGGCAGTAACCGCGGGCATGGTCTCACGGGCCAGCAATCGCTGCGACATGGCCTCCAAAACATCGGTTTCCAGGCGGTAGAGGTTGTAATAACTCTTCGACCGGGCGCTGACCAATTCCGCCTTCGACAATTTTGTGAGATGATGCGAAACTGTGGAGGGGCGCAGATTCAATATCTCCGCCATCTGTTCCACAGTGTATTCGTCTTGCGTCAATAAACCGACGATTTTGAGACGATTGGCATCGGCCAAAGCTTTGAAGAACTCTAATAGTTCGTGAATTTTCTCTTCCATTTTTGTCACCCTCGAATTAGTTCGATATATATCGAATTAATTCTATTTGTATCTACTTGACTTGTCAAGCGATTTAAACAACATATTGGTAAAATAACCAGTGGCAGTCAATTGACTGCCACTGGTTATTATTGACTTTAGGAGGTCTCCGATGACACAACCCCAATTTGATGAAGAACAACTCCGGGAAGTTTTCAAGAAGTTCAACAAATTCATGCTCGTACTCTGGCGGCTGGGCTTTGGTAAATTCTTTGGAATGTGGCCGGATGGCTGGGGCCAGATCATGGTCATCACACATACCGGACGTAAGTCTGGGCGGAAATTGCAAACGCCAGTGAATTTCGCCATTATCGATGATGAAATCTACTGCGTGGCCGCGTTCGGAGAAAAAACCCATTGGTTTAAAAATGTGGTGGTTAATCCCGAGGTCGAAGTCTGGTTGCCCGATGGCTGGTGGCAGGGTACCACCGTAGATGCATCCGAGATGGAAAATCGGTTACCTTTCATCCGTCAGGTACTCATTAACAGTGGTTTTGCCGCCAGTGCGTTTGAAGGCCTGGAACCCAAAACCATCAGCGACGAAGATTTAGCCGAGAGAACCAAAGATTACCGCCTGATCCGAATAACCAAGGATGCCGCCCGCACCGGCCCCGGCGGCCCGGGCGAACTGGCCTGGATTTGGCCGATTGCGACATTTTTGCTGCTGCCATTAGCACTCCGGCGGAAAAAGTAAATTCGTCAATCAACCGCGGCGCACGCTGAGAAAATTCTCTCTGCGTGCGCCGCGCATTCTGCGGTTAAATTAGGACTTTATATGCCAACTTACACCCTCAATATCAACAACCAAACCTTTGAAGTCGAAGCCCTGGAGGATACGCCGCTGCTGTGGGTATTGCGCGACAACCTGGGGCTGACCGGCACC
>CAYVQU010000077.1:10237-23592 GCA_964453155.1 uncultured Anaerolineales bacterium
CGGCACCTGCACAGTCCTGATCGATGGGGAACCTCAGCGCTCGTGTGTTCTGCCGGTATCACAAGCCACGGGGAGTGTCATCCTGACCATCGAAGGTCTCTCCAAGAACGGCGACCATCCCGTCCAAAAAGCCTGGCTGGACGAACATGTGACCCAATGCGGTTACTGCCAGCCCGGACAGATCATGAACGCGGTCGCCCTGCTGGAGAAGAATTCCAACCCCAGCGATGAGGATATCGACGCGGCGATGAAGAACGTTCTCTGCCGCTGCGGAACTTATCAACGCATTCGCCGGGCCATTCACACCGCGGCCCAGGGAGCCTGAGATGAGCGAGACGAAACTTAATCGTAGGGATTTCCTAAAAGTCGTGGGGACAGCCGGGTCCAGCTTGGTCATGGGAATTTATTTGAATAGTTGTACGAAATCGGACGTTCTCCCTGGTCAGCCGGAATCTGAGGTGTTGACCTCCCCCAAAGCAATTGATCTAACCCCAGGGATTTTAGACCTAAACATTTATCTCAAAATTGAACCCGATAATACTGTAACCGTGACGGCCTTCCGTTCAGAGATGGGACAGGGGATTCGTACGGCTATTGCCATGATCCTGGCAGAGGAATTGGATGCGGATTGGGACACGGTCGTCATTGAACAGGCCCCCGCAGATTCAGCCTATGGGGATCAAGTCACCGGCGGCAGTGCCAGTATTTCGGGGAGTTATTTCGAACTGCGGATGGCGGGTGGCGCGATCCGACAGATGTTGATCAATGCTGCTGCTCAAGCTTGGGGAGTTGATCCAGCGGACTGTACAACTCAACCAGGAGTTGTGGTTCATCCCAATGGAAGCACGCAAATTTCATTTGGTGAATTAGCTGGGGAGGCTTCTGAGCAGGATATCCCTAGAATGGGTGAATACACCCTCAAAGCCGAGGCCGATTTCCGCCTGATCGGCACCGATGTTCACCACTGGGATGCTCGCGAAATTGTCACCGGTCAAGCCATTTTCGGGATGGATGTGATCTTACCAGAGATGCGGTATGCGGCTCTGGCCCGTTGTCCAGTATTCGGTGGCTGGGTCAGCGGTTTTGATGACACAGCAGCATTGACTATACCCGGTGTCGAACAGGTTCTAGAAATTGATGGCAGTGTGGCCGTTGTGGCAACCAACACTTGGGCCGCGCTAAAAGGGCGCGCGGCACTCAAAATCGAATGGGATTTTAATGGCAACGAGATGGTGAACAGCGCCGATATTCGGACTGAACTCGCTGAACGGGCACCACAAATTGGTTCCGCGGTTGGTGGAGAAATCGAAGCTGTGTACGAATTCCCCTATCAAGCCCACACGACTATGGAACCAATGAACTGCACTGCCAATGTCAAAGATGGGAAATGCGAGGTTTGGGTCCCGACCCAAAATGCCCAAGATGTGCATCGGTCTGTACAGGGGGCGCTGAAAATCCCCCGCAAAGATGTCACTGTTCATGTGACTTTGATGGGCGGGGGATTTGGCCGCCGACTGAATTCGGATTTCGCCGTGGAGGCCGCCCTGGTTTCACAAGCGATTGGTGAGCCCGCCAAAGTGTTCTGGACCCGGGAAGATGACATCCAACACGATTTCTATCACCCCCTGAGTTACCAATATGTTAGCGGAGATCCGAACAATATCAAACGCCCGAATGCCCGTTCGCAAAATGGCGGCCGCTATATTCCCACCGGGGCCTGGCGGTCAGTGGGCAATCACCCCGACGCCTACGCCCGCGAATGTTTTATCGATGAATTAGCGGTTGCCAGCGGCCGCGATCCCCTGGACGTCCGGCGGGACATTTTCTCGGGACGGGGATTGGCCGTGATCGAACTCGCCGCCGAGAAAGCCGGTTGGGGAGAGCCACTCCCTGAAAATTGGGGGCGCGGGATGGCCTATCATGCCACTTTTGGGGTCACTCATGTCGCGATGGTCGCCGAAGTGAAAGTGACCGACATAATTCGGGTCCACCGGATGGTTGTGGCAGTGGACTGTGGAATTGCCATCAACCCCGATAACATCGCGGCCCAAATGGAGGGCGGCGTAGCCTTCGGGCTGACTGCCGCGCTCAAGGCCGGGATCACCATTGAAGATGGCCGCGTACAAGAGAGCAATTTCCACGACTGCCCGATGCTGCAAATTGATGAGATGCCCTCCGTGGAAGTCTATCTCACCGCGGGCGCCACCAACCCCACCGGGATCGGTGAAATGGGGGTTCCGCCCGTTGCGCCCGCGGTCGCGAACGCGATTTATGCCGCGACTGGGGTGCGGGCGCGGATTATGCCGATTAAGGTTGAAGATTTGTAGTTCGACCGAAGACCGAGGACGGAAGACTGATGGAGAAACCCTGTCCCCCGTCTGCGGTCTTACCCAATCACTGTTTGAAACTCCCTCGCCTCAAAAAGTGCCCAATCTGTTCAATCACGGGCCGATAAAACATAATCAACGAATGGCAATAGGGCATGACGAGAAAATCCGTCATGCCCGTTACTTTGGTGCGTTCGACCGCGATGCGGCCATCATCGGAACCGGGGATTAGGCGGGAAAATAGGGGGTTGAGACTTTGGTTGCCAGCAATCACCCCAATAGGGTAATCAACGGGTCCCAAAGAGAGGGGGATGCTGGCTTCATCGGTACCGAGTTGCCCCCCCACCGGGCCGACGATCCACTTTGAAATCCAGGAATTCATCATGAGGTCAACTATTTCCGTCCCCTGATTAGGTGGAGCCAACATTACGATCTGTCCCAGGTTTGGCAGCGGATTATCTCGTAAATACCATCGTAGGATGATCCCGCCTAGCGAATGAGTCACAAAATGGATTTTTTCGACTGAATTTAGACATCGAGTCTGAACTTCGTTTGCCACATATTCAGCCAATCCTTGTATCGCATACCGTCGGGATGGGTAGCCGATATTAACTATTTGGTAGCCCAGTTGTGTTAAATGTCGGGCAATTTTCCCCATCGAATGGCATGAACGTCCGGCACCATGCAGAAGGACAACTACTTCACTCATTAATCAAAAGAAAGTAGGCGTTTTATTCCTGCTTTCCTGGTTTCCTCATAAAAATTCGCACACAGTCGGGCGCAATTCGAGCTCATCAATCAAAGCGTTCAGTTCATCATCCGTCAGGGGCCGGTTTTTACCAGCGTAAGCCGTCAGCGCGGCCTCCATCATATTCGTTCCAAAAGAGCGGCCTTCGTAGCGCGGTGTGGTAGTGATCACCATCTTTACACCTCTTTCCCGTAACAACTCGATATTCTCGTCGGTGGTCGTATTGGTGATCACGGTCTTTCCTGTCAAATCCAGGGGCATATATTTGCGCATGAAGAGAAAATCTCCGGCCAGCAAGTCGGATTCCCGGAAAAATTTGGTGTACTTAGGTTCCTGCTCCGCACCGCCGCTGCCATAATACAACATACTCATTGGAAAATGGCTGACAAAGGGCAGCATGACGCGGGCTACTTTCTTGAAAGCGGGAATTCCTTTGACCGGAATGGGAATTCCCAACGCGACCATCAAGTCTCCGAGAATGATTTGATCGGATACGGCTGCGGCAGCCAGGGCTAGCCCGATGCGATCTATTGCAACTGGGACGAAGGCTTGTCGAAATCTCGGCTGTTCTTTCAGGGCGGTTGCCGCTAATTCAAAAACGCGGCGTTCCAGGGTATGTTTCAGGCCCCGCCCATCGACCAGGGGCGTCTGCTTTGCTCCAGCTACCAGTTTGAGGGCCGCATGGAGGGGATATTCCCGGTCATCGAGACGCAGATATAAATCCACGCCGCCAACCCCAAAAGCATCAACTTTGCCATCCAATTCTACATACATTTTCCGCGCGGCCTCGATATCCCCATCGGTGCCGATTCGTTCGACCAGAATCTCTTCCCCCTTGAAATTGACGACGACTTTTTTATCCCGAGAAGACCTTCCCAGGCTGATGCTAACGGCATGTTTCATTTTCTTATCTCCGGTCTGGGTAAATCAACCAAATAGAACCTGTTGGATCACTAAGCTAAACATGGCTATCGGATCTGTTTCTTCTTGGATAGAGCCATACTTTTTTTAATCTTACATAGCCGCTTCGATTTTCGCCAATATAGCTAATCCTTCTCTTCTGGCAGTATCTTGTCTTTCAAAATTCTCAAATTGAGCCCGCCAGATATAGGCATACATAAACCGTTCTAGCAGTTGATAAGCACTTCTCCTAAAGATGGCATCAGATGATTCAGCAAATGCATAACCATAACCGCTCAAAAAATCTTCATTGCGCATCACCGGCGAAGAATACTCCAGTTCGCGATCACCAAAGATGGCTTTATCGATATCGATTAAGGCCACAATGTCCCAGTTACCCGCATGGTTACTCACCAAAACATTCCCTTCCCAAAAATCTGCGTGGACCATATTAGCCTGCTCGATCTGATCAAATATGGCTGAGTGGGAAAAGACAGCAAGAAACCGGGTCAACTCACGCTCACTAAAGAGACCAAAATCCGAGGCTTTGGTCGCGATTTCTTGGGTAAATCGCTGTAAAAATGCACTCCACTTAGCATACAGCCTCAGTTCGCCATTCGGTCGTTTCCAGCCGAATTGATCATTAGAAATTACGTGCAACTGGGCGATGATTTGTCCTAATTGATGGTAAAGGTGTGACTTCACTTCAGTGGATACGGTTACTTCATTCAGGGGGATGCTGGGGATATAGCGGAAGATGATATATTCCCGGTCAATAATATTCGAGGAACCATCGTAATAAAGGACTTCGGATGACGGGATGCCGTTGGCTTTCAACCGCGCATAAAATGCTGGCTCCGCAGACATCATATTCTTTTCGAAATCTAATAGCAGGTGCTTATTAGTCGGAGCTACTCGCAAGACAATTCCAGCCGGATCAGAGTTCGTTTTCACATAATATGTCGTATTGAATAAGCCTCCCTTTAGCAACCGACACGCTTCGATCTTGGTATGGCTACCATACAAGTTTTGGATAACTTTATCAATTTCGGCGGCGGTAAGTTCCTTGAATATTCTCGATGATGTCATAGTGTAAATTTTGTTGATTTTCAAATGGCGGCCCAACTAACACCAAGCTTTTTCGGTTCTTTGAGCTTTTACTTCGTGTTCTTTGTGACCTTCGTGGTTAGATTTTTGATCTCACTTGGCTGCATTTTCATTTCCTCGTAACCCAGCCCGTAATAAATTTGCCCGGACCTGCTTGCCCATCTTCTCAGCCTGCCAGATGACCTCGCGGGCCAGCTCGCGTTTAGAGTGATCGCTGCGGGGGCATTCGGGCGGTGGATTGGGAAAATCGGGATTGGCGCGGGCGAAGCGGCGTAAGTCTTTTTCGGCGGTGTAACATAAGGGGCGGATGAGACGAAATTCGCCCCCAAAATATTCCTGATTGGGAATCATGGTCTCGGTGCGACCGCAGTAGAATAAATTGAGCAAAGTCGTTTGAGCCAAATCATCGGCATGATGACCGAAAGCAATCACATTGCAACCTAGTTGGCCGAAAACCTGAAACAATGTCCGCCGCCGGTTCCAGGCGCAGCGCTGGCAATTCATCGGGAGCGTCTCATCTTCGGGGATGATCATTGGTTCGACGGCATAATCATAGCCGCTATGCTGCAACCATTCAATCAACGGCGGGTGAGATGGACATTCCGGCCCGCGGGTATCGCCGATGATGTGCACCACCACCAACTCATATTTCTCGGGGACCGATTTTCGCCGCCAATCAAGTAATCGGAGCAGGCTCAAGCTATCTTTGCCGCCCGAAACCGCCACCCCGATCCGATCACCATCCTTAATCATGTCATATTCTCGGATGGCTTTGTTGATGTTTTTAAACAGCCAGAAGGCTTGTTTGTGGGGCTCAGGGGGAATTGTCATGCTCAAAATTATACCCTCAGCCAAGATCCTGGTTATTGGTTGTTTAGGCAATTCTCAACTGCCGACAAACTCAGTTTTCATCAAGTGTGGAAAATCCGGTATACTCAATTTATGGCCAACTCATTGATGGGATTTCGTGAAATTGAACACACCGCCGACTGGGCTCTCTCGGCGTGGGCACCTTCACTTGTGGCGTTATTACAACAGGCGGCTCAGGGTATGTACTCACTTGCAAAGATATCCCTGGCAGCTAAACCGCGGCTGGAACGCGAATTCGAGTTCCCAATTTCTGATCGCGAAACTTTGATCGTGGATTTTCTCTCCGAGTTGCTTTTTTTTGGGGAGGACGAACACCTGGCATTCGATGAGTATAAAATTGAAATAGGGGCAACCAGCTGCAAATTCCGGGTGTGCGGCGCGCCGATCGCGGCCCAATCCAAGGAAATCAAAGCGGTGACGTTTCATGATCTAATTGTCCAAGAAACTGAAAAAGGGTTGGAAGTAAATATCGTATTTGATGTCTAAGTGCTGTGCGGTTGGGTGTTTTGAGTGAAACTGATAGAATTTCCGCACAGCCTAAGCAAATTTCGGGTTGAGCTAAAATTTTATAGAGATGCTTTTTCCGAAATTTGCACTTTTTATAGGAGGTTGAAATGGTAGCCATTACCGATTTGAAGAAAATCAGCGACTATGAATGGGAAATCCCCAAATCGTATCGGGATGATATGCGGGTGCCAGTACGTTTGTTTGTAACCCGCGAATTGTTGGAACAAGCCATGCGGGATAAATCGCTGGAGCAGGCCATCAATTCGGCCACCTTGCCGGGTTTGGTGGGGTATGTGACCGTGATGCCCGATATGCATCAGGGTTATGGCTTCCCAATTGGGGGCGTGGCCGCCACGCGCTATCCCGAAGGCGTGATTTCGCCAGGGGGAATTGGCTACGACATCAACTGTGGCGTGCGGCTGTTGGGATCCCAAATCCCGGTAGAAGCCGCTAATCCGGTGATGGATGAGCTGGCTTCGGCTTTGAACCATCATATCCCCAGTGGAGTTGGCAAGGGCGGGGCGCTGCGGTTAAGCGAGCGTGAGTTGAATGACTTGTGTGTCAACGGCGCCCGATGGGCGAAAAAACGCGGCTATGCGACTGAGGCCGATCTTCGGCGGACAGAGGAAGGCGGCCGGTTGATTGGGGCTGATCCTGACAAAGTCAGCCCGCGGGCGAAAAAGCGTGGCCGTAACCAGGTGGGCACCCTGGGAGCTGGGAATCATTTTATTGAAGTCGACTTGATTGCAGAAATTTTCGATGAGACCGCCGCCCAAGCAATGGGGCTGGTTCAAGGCAATATTGCCTTACAAATTCACACCGGCTCGCGCGGTTTTGGACATCAGGTTTGCTCGGATTATGTTCGGAGTTTGCAGAACGCGGTGCAGAAATATGGGATCAAATTGGCCGACCGTGAGTTGGTCTGTGCCCCCTTGGATTCTCCTGAAGGGCAGAATTATCTGGCTGCGATGCGGTGTGCGGCCAATTATGGCTTCGCCAACCGCCAATTATTAGCCCATCGGGCCCGGCAGGCTTTTGAAGAAGTTATGGCCGGAAAAGTAAAAAATTGGCATCTGCATCAAGTCTATGATGTGGCCCACAACATCGGTAAGATCGAAAAGCATGTGGTTGATGGTGAAGAAATCGAAGTCTGTGTCCATCGCAAGGGGGCGACCCGGGCGTTTGGTCCCGGTTCTCCTGGTTTGCCAGGGGAATATCAAAAGATCGGGCAGCCGGTGTTGGTCCCCGGTTCGATGGGGACGGCCTCGTGGGTGTTGGTGGGGACCGAGCAGAGCATGACGCGCTCCTTCGGCTCCAGTTGCCATGGGGCTGGTCGGACGATGAGCCGCAGCAAGGCCAAGAAGACCATCTGGGGTTCGGATTTGAAACAGGAATTGGAGCGGGAAGGGATCGAGATTCGGGCAGGATCAATGGCTGGGCTGGCTGAGGAAGCCCCCGCGGCCTATAAGGATGTCGATGCGGTCGTGAAAACCGTGGATGGGGCGGGGATTGCAAAGAAGGTGGCCAAGTTGGTGCCATTGGCGGTGATCAAGGGATAGTATTCAGTAATCAGTTGACGGTGATCAGTTGTCAGTAATCAGTTTGCTGTGCGTGTTCACTGATGACTATTCACTGCTTACTGTTTACGGCTCAAAGAACACTGGAAAGAAAAATGGATACCGAAAATCGTTGGAATGAAGAACTCTCAGCGGAGTTCATCGATTATGGGAAATATTTCGTCCCCGAGCGGGAGCGTCAGATCAAGATCATTGTCGATTTGCTGCCTGAATTCGGCGCGAATGATCCGGCTTTGGAATTGTGCCGTGGGAAAGGTTTGCTGGCGGGTGGAAATAAATAAGCAGGAACCCCGTTCCTAAGAGGAACGGGGTTCCTTGATTTTTAAGGAGCTTTTCTTGTCACAACAAAGCTATGAAGAATCATATTTGGGACAACTGCGCAAAATGGTTGGCCAAGAGAAAGTTATCATCATTGCAACCCGGGTGGTGATTTTTGACGACGATGGACGGTTATTGCTCATTCAAAGGAATGACAATCACCGCTGGGCGATGGTCGCGGGTGCAATGGAATTGGATGAATCAATCTATGACTGCCTGGTGCGGGAAGTCCAGGAGGAAAGTGGTCTTGAAGTTCACCGGGCAACTTTATTTGCCATCTGGTCCGACCCGGCAAAGACCTCGATTGTCACGCAGTGGGGTGATCCATACCAATTGATTGTCTTTATCTTTCGCGTCGATGAGTGGTCTGGTGAGTTGGTGCGGGAAACCGATGAAACCCTCGATGCTGGTTTCTTTTCTTTAGATCGACTCCCCGAAATCGCACCGCACTATCATGAAACGCTAGCCGATCTAGAAAAATTTGACGGCCAGCTCATTCTGAAGTAATCAAAAAATGTTCCTGAAATTAACGTCATTGCGAGCGAAGCGTGGCAATCTAGGCGTCCATCTCAGGGATTGCCACCTCGGCCGAGTTCATCCTGAGTTTGTGGAAGGACCTCCTTGCAATGACAAATTTAAAACTTATTTGGTTTCGTTTGAAAAGAGGCTCCCATGAAAATACTGCTCCTTGGCGTCGGGTTACAAGGCCAGGCCACCTTGTATGACTTAGTCCAGAGCCCGGATGTGACTCAGGTGGTCGCGGTCGATGAACGAGGTGCCGCATTGCATGAGTATGTTGCCGCCCTCCAGACGGATAAGGTTTTGCCAATTGAATTGAATGCGAAGAACCGCAGCGAGGTATCTGACCTGCTCGATTCTGTGCAGGCGGTGATTTGTCTGTTACCGCCTGAAATCCGCCTGGAAGTTGCCCGTTTGGCAGTAGGCAAAGGTGTGGATTACATCGATACCGCCTATGCTTTGCCGGAATATGTGGAATTTGGGGCGATCGCGGCTGAGAACGGTTCGGCTCTGCTCCCTGAATTTGGTCTTGACCCCGGCATCGACTTGGTTTTAGCCGGACAAGCTGTCCAAGAACTCGATGAAGTTCATGGCCTACAGGCTTATGGCACAGGAATCCCAGAACCCGCTGCCGCTGATAACCCCCTGAATTACAAAATTTCCTGGACTTTTTCAGGGGTTTTAGGAGCCTATCAGCGTCCCGCGCGGATTCTGCGGAATGGTATAGTCATCGAAGTATCACCAACCGAGATTTTTTCCGAAGAAAATGTAGAAATCTGGGACATCGACGGCCTGGGTACCGTCGAAGCGTACGTGAATGGTGATGCGGTCAAATATCTGGATATTTTTGGGATTGCGGAAACCACCCAAAATACCGGCCGCTATTCCCTCCGCTGGCCGGGCCATTCAGCATTTTGGCGAAAAATGGTCGCCCTGGGATTCCTGGGGGATGAACCTATTCTCGTAGGTGATGTTGAAATCCCCCCGCGTCAATTTGTCCACGACCTGCTCCATCCTCAATTGCAATACGGACCTGATGAACGCGATATTGCTGCAATTGGTGTGGAAGCCACTGGTCTCAAAGATGGTGTCCGGAAACGGATTGGCTATCAAATGATTGATTATCGCGATCTCGAGACCGGCTTCATGGCCATGCAGCGGACCGTCGGGTTCACCGCCAGCATTGGGGCCCAAATGCTCTTGCGTGGCGACATTCCCGACCGCGGCCTGCTCCAGCCAGGGAATGATGTTCCATTCGATATTTTTGTTGCCGAGTTAACCAAACGGGGGATTCAGGTGCAGCGATTTGAAAAGGAGTGATGATATTTCTTTAGCATTGGAACGTCGCTGAGACGCACCCTTCACTTCATCTACGCTCAGTACCGGCGATAGGCATCGCTACTCAGTATGCTGTTAAAAAATAAAAGCGGTGGGCTCAATCCGAGCCCACCGCTTCCTATCGCCAATCTCTATCCCCTAAAGTTTTTCAAACCGCGCCTGGAAGAAGCGCAGATATTCGGGTTCGTAGACCATTTTCAGGCCCTTAGTCGTCTCGCGAGCATCGTAGATGGCCTTGATACTCTCGGCGACAACGTCCATATGGGCCTGGGTGTAAACCCGGCGAGGGATGGTCAGGCGGGTCAGTTCGAGGGCCGGGTAGCGGTGCTGCCCGGTCTCAGGGTCGCGCCCAGCGCTGACATTACCCCGCTCCATGGCGCGGACGCCGGAATCGATGTAGAGTTCGGCTGCCAGGGTTTGGGCTGGGAATACGTCTTGAGAGAGATGATCGTAAAATCGTTTGGCATCCAAGAAGATGGCATGACCGCCAATCGGCTCCATAATGGGGATGCTCCAATCGAGAAGTAATTTGCCCAGGTAGCGCACCTGGCGGACGCGGGAAGCCACGTGGTCATCATCGACTCCTTCGGCAATCCCAATGGCGAGGGCTTCCATATCACGTCCGGCCATCCCCCCATAGGTATGGAGACCTTCGTACACCACGACCATGTTGCGGGCTTTTTCGGCCACATCAGCTTCATTAACGGCCAGCCAGCCGCCGATGTTGACCAGGTTGTCTTTCTTAGCGCTCATCCAGGCCGCGTCGGTGTAGGAGCAGAACTCGAGCAGAATTTCGGCGATGGATTTATCGGCATAGCCTTCTTCGCGTTCCTGGATGAAAAAGCAGTTTTCATACATCCGAGTAGCATCTAAGTAAACTTTG
This sequence comes from uncultured Anaerolineales bacterium, assembly GCA_964453155.1. GTDB lineage: Bacteria > Chloroflexota > Anaerolineae > Anaerolineales > UBA11858 > CAYVQU01. The sequence continues at coordinate 21,332 of CAYVQU010000077.1, forward strand.
ATCCCATGTTTATCGCAGAAAGCGCGCAGTTCTTTGACATTAGCCATACTGACCGGTTGGCCACCAGCCATATTGACGGTTCCGGCGAGGGAGACATATGGAATTTTTTCAGCGCCAACTTTGTCAACTAGTGCTTGCAATTTTTCAAGGTCAACATTGCCTTTGAACAATCCGGGGTGGACGGGGTCGTGCGCTTCATCGACAATGACATCCACGAAGGTGCCCCCAGCCAACTCCTGGTGCAGGCGGGTGGTGGTGAAATACATATTTCCAGGGATATAGTCGCCTTGCTTGATCACGGCCTGACTGATCAGATGTTCGGCGCCGCGGCCCTGGTGAGTGGGGATGATGTATTTGTACCCGTAATAGGTTTTGATGGCATTTTCCAGGTTGTAGAAGTTGCGGCTGCCCGCGTAGGCTTCGTCACCCACCATCATGCCCGACCATTGGCGGTCGCTCATGGCACTGGTGCCCGAGTCGGTCAGCAGATCGATGTAAACGTCCTCCGAACGCATCAGGAAGGTGTTGTATCCGGCTTCGGCGGCGGCTTGCTCGCGCTCTTCCTGCGAGATCATGCGGATCGGTTCTACCATTTTGATTTTCCAGGGCTCGGCCCAGGAACGGCGGCCAAATTGTTGGCCCATGGTTTGAAATTTTTTGTCAGACATTGGGGCTCCTTTAATTGAGAAGTGGGATTATTAGTATCGTTGGTTCAATATCTCGTGATACGTGAAACGTGATTCATGAGGACTTCACGTATCACGTGTATTTCTATTCATCAGAAACCAACGGAATGTTCGTTGTATTCTTAACCTCCCGCAGCACCAAACTCGTATGAATTTGGGCTACACCGGGGATAGGCGTCAGGCAGCGGACGAGAAAATTTTCGAGGTCGTCTGTGTTATGCGCCATTACTTTAAGTAGATAGTCGTAATCGCCGGTGACATGATGGCACTCTAAAACTTCGGGCATCTGGCGGATGGCATCATGAAATCCGGTCACCTGATCGAGATCGTGAAGCTGCAAACTGACGCGCACAAAACACAGCATGTCATAGTCGACTTTTTTATGGTCGATAAGGGCCACATAGTTGCGGATATAGCCGTTCTCTTCCAGGCGTTTTACCCGCCCATGCGTCGCCGGAGGGGATAGGTTGACGCGCCGGGCTAGTTCTTTGTTACTGACCCGGGCATCTTGTTGGAGTTCAGCTAAAATTTGGCGATCTAGTTTATCTAGCATGTGAATAATGTACATAGAAATTACTGAAAAGTCAATATATATTTTGTTATGTCTGGAAAATTCAAAATTAATTAATCATATAATGATTATTGAATAGTATTAATTCAAGGATTTGTGTCGATACGGCTGATTCTCTGAATTTTCTATTCTGTCCAAGTTACTAATGGTTTTACAATCATTATTGTTCCATGGAGATAAAACTGCAAATACACGCAGATGAACGCTGATTTTCTCTTTTTGGCAGGGTTCTTCTGCAACTTCTAAAATGGTAGTGAAGGAAAAAATGAGACGCATTTGGTGAATCTGTGGGACCAAGGTGGCAGTCACTTTCAAAGTGACTGCCACCTGCACGCTTTTTATAGATGAGCCAAAATTGAATATGCGGGGGTCAAAAAGTATTCTGATAGAATTGCAGTGAGAGGTACCATGCACATTCGAACCGCGGTCTTGGCTGATCTCGATGCCCTGGAAAGTCTTTGGAAAGAGTTGATGCTGTTTCATGGCAATTTGGATGATTATTTCAGTATGACTCCAGAGGCTGATGCCAATCACCGGGCTTTTATGACAACCATTCTTACCAATGAACCTGAGCGCGTCCTATTGGCCGAGGAAGACGGCCAAATTTTGGGTTATATCGGCTTGGAAATTTGCGAAAAACCACCGATTTATCCTATAACCAAATTCGTCGAAATCGTTTGTATTTCAGTAACCGCCGCTGCCCGCCGGAAAGGCGTCGGACAACAACTCGTGGCAGCTGCTAAAGAGTGGAGCCAGGCCCGCGGCAGAACTCGCCTGGAATGTGAGGTCGCCGTGAAGAATCCAGTATCACAGAAATTTTGGAAAGGACTCGGTTTTTGGGCCACAGTGGAAAGATGCGTCCAAGATATTGGTTGGGAGGAATAATGATGTCGAGGGAAATGGTCTCGGAAATAACTATTCAAATTCAGCATACTTTTCGGATTTTGTATGATTTTAGTTTCCGGTAAATGAAGCTGCTCCGAGAAGAGCATGGAGCAGTAAGA
>CAYVQU010000078.1:0-23190 GCA_964453155.1 uncultured Anaerolineales bacterium
TTTGTTAATGTCCTTTTTGACACTTATTTGTCTACTTATTTCTGAACCATCCCCATTTTTTCTCCAAATATTAAGAAAATCGGGATCGATACGCATCCATCTTAAATCTGACAATTTCACCACAAAGGGCACGAAGGATCACAAAGCTTTGTGTCCTTTGTGGTTTTAAATACAAAAAATCAAGAGAAGTTTATCATATTTCGAGTATAATTATCAGCACAATTGTTCCAATATTCTCGAGGAGAATCCCATATCATGATGACTTCATTACCCCCTGCAATCACCATATCGAAATCAGACGCCCGGCGCTTTATGTTATCCCATCATGGGTTGTATCCCCCCCGTCAAAGATTGGGAAAAGCAGGTGTTTTGGATTACATCCACCACGTTGGCTGCATCCAATTTGACCCCATCAATATCGTCGGCCGCAATCCAGATTTGGTACTGCAATCGCGGGTAAAGGATTACAGGCCCCACATGTTGGATGAATTATTGTATTCGGATCGAAATTTACTGGATGGCTGGGACAAGATGGCCTCAATTTATGCAATGGAAGATTGGCCCAACTTCACCCGCCGTCGGGAATGGCTGCGAGAACACATCCACGAACGCCGCCCCCCGCAGGAAGCCCTCGCTGATACCCTTGAACAGGTCCGGCAGCGGGGACCGGTTTCATCCCTAGATTTCAAAGAAACGATCAAAGTGGATTGGTCTTGGGGTCCGACGAAGATCGTCCGGGCCTGCCTGGAGCAGCTATTTTCCGAGGGCTATGTCGGGGTCGATCACCGGGTGAACAACCGGCGCTCATTCGATTTAATTGAGCGGTTGGTTCGGGCAGAATTCTTATCCCAACCCGATCCTTTCGACACCGAAGAAGATTATCAATACTGGCATGTTCATCGTCGAGTCGGCAGCATGGGCCTGGCTCAAGCCCGAACCGGGGAATGCTGGGGCGGTATTTTAGGAGTGGGCAGCCGTGAACGGCAGGCAGCCCTGAAACGCCTCATCGAAAAGGGGAAGATTATCCCCGTCACAATCGCTGAAATCCCCAAAAAAGAATACTATTTGCGGCGGCAAGATTTGCCAACCTTAGAAGCAGTTCAAACCGATCCGCAACCTGAACCCGCAGCCGCCTTCATCGCCGCCCTTGATAATTTCATTTGGAACCGGAACGTGATCGAAGATCTCTTCGACTTCATATACCGTTGGGAAGTCTATAAACCCAAAGCTCTCCGGGAATACGGCTATTACGTTCTCCCGGTAATTTATGGCGATCGCTTCATCGCTCGCATCGATCCATCCTTCGATAAGAAAAAACGCATCCTGACCGTCAACAATTGGTGGTGGGAGCCTGATGTCGCTGTCGATGATCAAATCCGGATGGCACTCGTCGAAGCGTGGAATGACTTTGCGGCTTATCTCAATGTTCAAGAGATCATCTTAGGGGACGCCATTCACGATCCTGACGAATTTCGCTGGATGCTGGACAATACTTGATTCTAAAGCAATACTCAGGTAAGCACCCTGAGCGGAGCAACAGAAGCGTTCTTCGACTGCGGTTTTCTCCGCTCTGAATGCTTCAGCTGTGTAGTCGAAGGGTAGCCTACATTCTAAAAATCTTAAACTGCAGAGAGCGCTGAGAACGCAGATTTTAATTAAATCACTCTGCGCACTTCGCGTTCTCTGTGGTTTAAATCAATCTCACCAGTAATTTTGTCCTAAATGATAAAGTCTGCCGAAAAAACCAGTATATAATAGATTGTACTGGTATTTCGCAATTTACCATCCTACCATCCAATCCGTTTCCAATCAAAAACAGGGTAACATATGAATACTTTAGCGGGATGTCACCTCATTGTCCAAAAAGGACCTCATTCAGGTCAGCAGTTCAATTTGGGGCAAAGTATTGCCGTGATCGGTCGAGATGATGCCGCCGATATCACCATCAAAGAGCGCATCATTTCCCGCCATCATTTTCGGATCATGGCCAGCGGGGGACAATTCATACTCGAGGATCTCAACAGCAGTAACGGTACCTTCGTCAATGGGGTGCAAGTATTTGGGAAAACAACGCTCAACTCAGGCGACCTCATTTCTATCGCTCAGGATATCGCATTTGAATTCCGGGCCCCTCAGTCGATGGCTGGTCCCACCCAAATGGCAGATTTCGCCCCGCCGCCTGTGAGTGGTGCGGCCCAACCAAAATTGATCGTCACCATTGAAGGTCGGGCTCCTTTAACCTATCCCCTAACCAAACCCCAGATCACGATCGGACGGGCTGATGATAATGATATTCCCATTCACTCCAAAGTCATGTCGCGCTATCATGCCCGGTTGGAACAACAAGGAACAGAGTACGTCTTTGTCCCGCTGCCAAATGCCACCAACCCCTTCTGGCTGCAAGGAACTCAGGTCACCAACCGGATGCCACTGGGCCACCTAAACGAGTTGAAAATTAGCAGCAACCAACCGAACATTGCCGTTTCCCTGATTTATGAGGCCGCGGTTCCCAGTGCAGTCCCGGTCGGACAACCCCACGCGGCCCCTCCGGCCCAACAAAGTCCTGGCGGGACAATGCTGGATGTCGACTTTGAGCCCGGTGGTCCCGGGAGCACCGCCCCACCCGAGTTGATCGTCACCATCGCGGGGCAACCATCCCAAATCCACCGCTTGGATAAAGACCGGATCACGGTTGGACGAGCCCCCGAAAATGATATCGTCATCCCTTCGGAGATCGTTTCGCGTTATCACGGCCACCTGGATTTTCGGAACGGCCGTTACGAGTATGTGGCCGACCCCCGGGCGACCAATGCTCTCTTCTTTGAAGGTCGCCCTTTTGATCGCCACCGACTGCACCACGATGAGGTCTTACGGATCAACAGCACCCTGCCGGGGCAAATGGTAACTCTGACCTACAACGCCCCCTCCGATGCAGTTGCAACCGTCGATTTCAAAACCATTGGCTTTGCCCAGAAAAACTTATTGACATTTGGGCGAGACGCCAACAATGATGTGGTCCTGGAAGTCCCCACTATTTCGCAATATCACGCCCAAATTGAGAAAGTCGGCCAACGCTATCGCGTCCGAGATTTAGAAAGCTCAAATGGCACTTTCGTGAATGATGAACGGATCGAAGGCGAGGCGTGGGTTACGCAGGGTGAGTCGATCCGCATTGGCCCCTATCGCTTCGTCGTCCAACAAGATGAATTCTCTCAATATGATGAATCCACCGGCCTAAAAGTGGATGCCTTTGGTTTGAACAAGTGGGTCCGCAAAGATCTCAATATCCTTAAAAACATTTCGTTGGCCTTTAAACCGCGCGAATTTATCGTCGTTGTCGGCCAAAGTGGTGGGGGCAAATCAACCCTGGTGGATGCGATTGCTGGTTATCGACCCGCCACCCATGGACGCGTCACCGTCAATGGGATCGATGTTTACAAGAATTTCGACGCCATCCGCAATGAGATTGGTTTTGTCCCCCAGAAAGACATCATCCACATGGAATTGACCGTCTTCCAGGCTCTGGATTACGCGGCCCAATTACGGATGCCGAAAGATACCTCCAAGGCCGAACGTAATCGCCGCATCATGGAGGTTTTGGATGATCTCGATCTGGCCCACCGCAAAGATGTCCAGATCAGCGGGTTGAGCGGCGGTCAGCAGAAACGGGTCTCGATCGGGGTCGAGTTACTCACCAAACCGGGATTATTCTTCCTCGATGAACCCACCTCTGGCCTGGATCCCGGCACCGAGACCGCCTTCATGCACCTGATGCGCCGCCTGGCCGATCAGGGTCGAACCATCATCCTAGTGACCCATGCCACCAAAAACGTGATGCTGGCCGACAAAGTCGTCTTTCTCTCTCGGGGTGGCTATCTCTCGTGGTTCGGACCGCCCGACGAGGCGCTCCAATATTTCGACTCTTTCCGGTCGGAACGCGAACGCCGGACGACCCCGATGGAGTTCGACCAGATTTACGCCATCCTGGATGACCCCAACCGCGGCAGTGCCGAAGAGTGGGCCAAACGTTATCAGGCTCACCCCTCCTTCATGGAACATATCGTCACCCCGCTTCAGATGGGCCATCAACAGCCGCCGCCTCCCCCGCCAGGATCTACCCCCCAACGTGGCCCGCGACAGTCTCAAAGCAAATCCAAAGTTTCGGCGTTGCGGCAATTTATGATCCTTTCGGCCCGGAACCTGAAAATTCTAACCCGCGACCGGTCGAGTCTGATCTTGATGTTGATTGCCGCACCTTTGGTCGCCATGCTGGATATGATCATCGCCCCACTAATGGGCGCTGATCCGTTTAATGTCAACACCGGTAACGCCAGCAATGCGGCAATTACCCTATTCTTAATGACAATTTATTGTCTGCTGGTCGCGGGTTTATCGCAAATGCGCGAGTTTGTAAAAGAAGCCGACATTTATAAACGGGAGAGGCTAGTTAATTTAAAAATCCTGCCGTATGTCGGGTCTAAAGTTTGGATCGCGCTATTATTAGCCTTTTACCATGCTGCGGCCTATGCCATTGTTCATCATATCGCGTTTGAAATGCCCGGTGGAGCAATGGATTTCGTTCTGATTTACATCACTCTGGTGCTAGCAGCGATGGCCGGGATGATGAGTGGTTTACTAGCCTCGGCCTTAGCCCCGGCGGCCAGCTCAGCGCCAATGATCATGATTTTACTGATCATTCCCCAAATTGTACTGAGTGGCGCGTTGGCTCCAGTTCCCAGTTATGCGAGCGCCCCAGCCTCCACTCGGTGGGCTTTTGAAGGGTTTATCGGCATTACGGGGATCGGCTCAGATGTCGCGGCCGATCCCTGCTGGCAATTGGAAGAAGATGTTAGAGATGCGATGACCTTAGAGGATAAAGAGGTCTATGGGTGCAACTGTATGGGGGTCGCGGTCTTTGATCCCAATTCATGTAATTTCCCTGGGGTCGGTGAATACTACCTCCCCGAAGTCCATGAACCAGCCCCGGCGGAACCGCCACCCCTCCGGGCAAAACCAGCTGAACCCGAGATTCCACCCAAGCCCGAACCCCCGGAGGATCAGAGCGACCAAATCGCGATGACCCAGTATATGAGCACGATTCAGACCTACCAGGACCAGGTTGCCCTCATCCAGGAAGAATACAAAAGCCAGATGAGTCTCTACGAAGCTGAGGCCGATGTTTATCAGGCCGAGATGGAAGCCTACCAGGAGACGTATACCGAATGGAATGTAGCTCGGACGGGGGCTGTGGGCGGCGCTGAAGGCCTGATTGAATCGATCACCGATGAATTCGGCTGGGCCTGGGTCGATAAAAATGACTCTGCTAGTTTTTGGTCCTGGATGATCACCGCCTGGGTATCTCAAGGGATCATAATTTCAATTTTCATCGGTTTTGTGGTGATTTTGATCAAGCGGAAGGATGTGAATTAGGTGGTTTGTTGGTTGGATAGTCCGCTAGTTTGTTTGTACCCAACCAACCATCCAACAATTCAAGGGAAAAGATTATGGAGAAAAAAACAATCTTCTTGATAGTGCTCGTTACGGTGCTTATCAGCGTAACGCTGGCCTGCGATTTGGGTTTCGGGGGGGGGGAATCGCAAGCCACACTAGATGCTATGAGTACGGCCATCATCCAAACTGCGACCGCGGCTGCAGTGGAAGATGGCGGTGAGGGAAACACGGCTGTTCAAACCGCCCAGGCTGAAGCGACCCAGCAAGCCATGTCGATTGCGATCACGCAGACGGCCATCGCGAATGAGCAAGGAGCCGCGGCCGCGGCCCAATCGGAGGCCGCAGGACCCATCATGGCAGAACTCCCCCAATATGGAGTTGACCGTGAAAATGGTCAATTTGGCTGGGCCCACGAACCCTTCACACTTGAAATCGACGGCTACCAGCAAAACGATTTCCGGAACGATTACATCCACATTTCGGCGGCCGATTTTGTCTTGGTCGCCGATATCACCTGGGAGACCCAGTATGGCACTTCGGGGTGTGGGTTCATGTTCCGCTCCGATGGAGATAAAAACAAGCCGAACCAATATATGGTCATCATCTCCCGGGCTGGAAATGGACATGCGGTCTTCACCGCCATTGTTGATGGGGAACCAGCCAACTTTAAGGATTTCTACGCTCGCGAGGAAGATCGTTCATTCGGTTTTCATAACGGGGATACCAACCGATTAGCCGTTGTCGCCCGCGGCAATATCATCGAGATTTATACTAATGGGGCCCTAGTCGGCACGGTCGACACCACGCAACCGCCCAAACAACCCACAATGCCCCCTAAACCCACATTGCCCCTCAATGCGGATGATAATGCCCTGGCCCAGTTCAACCAGGAGATGGAAGAATATGAGGCCATGATCGCGCAAATCCAGAACAATTTCGGTGCAGCCTCGATGAATTTCGATGAAAAAGACGCGGTATTCGATAAAGGTTTTTTGGGAATGATGGTAGTGAATGAATCGGGAAAAACCCGCTGCGATTACAGCGACGCATATTTATGGTTGATCAATAGCGAAGCAGGGCAATAGTGGATGGTTCTCCTAAATTCAAGTGACAGTCCCTTGGCAAGGGATTGTCACTTTTTAATTCTATAAAGCTGTTGAGCTTGGATGATTTCAAACACCGCTGGGGACAGGAAATAGCGGAATGAACGACCTTCCTGAATACGGCGGCGGATTTGGGAGGCTGCGATCTCCACCAAAGGCGAATCCACAACCTGAATTTTGGAGGTAATCCCCGGAATTTGGGATTCGAGATGGTTCAGATCGATATCATCCCCTGGACGGCGCATCACCCCAATATTCCGGCAGCCAGCAACAAATTCCTGCGGTTGATACCAGGAAGGCAGATTCTCCAAAGAGTCACCTCCCATTAAATAAACCAGATCACTCTCGGGATATTTTTCCCCTAATAATCGCACCGTATCAACTGCAAAGTGGGGCGCGGGCCGGTCAATATCTACGTGGGAAAGTTCAAACCAATCATCAGCACCAATAGCCGCCTGGACCATATCTAATCGCTCTTGCAAAGGAGAAATGGTTTGCTTTTGCTTATGAGGGGGATGAAACGTCAAGACCCACAAAACTCGATCCAATTTTAGCTGCTGTTGGGCTGCCGCGGCCAGAATTAAATGACCGATGTGAGGCGGATCGAAAGTACCGCCGAAGATGCCGAGACGTTGGTACATGTCTTAATGGTCTAATTCGTCAAAAATGTCTATAAGGTCGGACTGATCAGACTAATTGGACCCTTTAGACTTTTCAGACTAGTCTGACCACTCCAACTCGTGTTCACCAATGAAAACCGAGTCGCCTTCTTCCACACCAGCCTCCCGCAGAGCCTTGTCAACCCCCAAAGTTTCTAGAATACGCTGGAACCGGCGGATGGATTGGCCATACTCCCAATAGGTCATGCTGGCGGCCCGTTCAATGGATTCGCCAGTGACCCGCCAGCCATCGGGTACTTTCAAGACCGAAAACTCGCGAGGATCACTTTCCATCCGATAGACGGGGATTTCAGTTTCTTCTTCGGGAGGGGGTAATTCTTTGAGCGTTTGTAAGGCTTTATAAAGCACTTCGCGCACGCCGGTTTTGGCAATCGCCGAAATGGAATAAGGCTCATAGCCCCGTTTTTCGAGCTCAGCTTTGATCTCTGGCCAGCGTTCTTGAACGTCGAGCAGATCCATTTTGTTGAAGACTACAATTTGGGGCTTCTCACCCAGGGCAGGATCGAACAAGGCCAATTCGCTGTTGATTTGGGCAAAATCCATCAGGGGATCTTCGCCCATCCCATCCAGAAGATGAATAAGAACCCTAGTTCGTTGAATGTGGCGGAGAAATTCATGCCCCAGCCCAATACCCTGGTGCGCGCCCTCGATCAAACCGGGGATATCGGCCAAAACCAGGCTATTTTCATAATCAAGTTCAGCCACCCCCAGATTTGGTTGTAAAGTTGTAAAGGGATACGCGGCGATTTTCGGTTTGGCATTGGTGACGACTGAAAGCAGGGTCGATTTTCCCGCGTTGGGGACGCCGACCAAGCCGACATCGGCAATTAATTTCAGTTCAAGCCGCACATTCCGCTCGTTGAACGGTTCGCCCTTTTCAGCGATCCGGGGGGCTTTGTTGCGCGAATTAGCAAATCGGGCATTCCCCCGTCCACCGCGGCCACCTTTGCAAATCAGTAAACGCTGGCCGGGTTCAACCAAATCGCCAAGGAGTTCGTTCGTATCAGCATCATAAACCAGCGTTCCCGGTGGGACAGATATAATCAAGTCCTCGCCAGAACGGCCCGTCTGATTATTCCCCCCAGCGCGAAAGCCGTCCTGAGCTCGAAATTTTTGATTGCGCTGAAAAGATGACAAGGTATTCAAGATCGGTTTAACTTCAAAGAATACATCGCCACCATGACCGCCATCCCCCCCATCAGGGCCGCCGCGGGGAACAAATTTCTCTCGGCGGAAGTGGATAATCCCATCACCACCTTTGCCTGAACGTACATAAATTTGGACTTCGTCTATAAACATTGTCAATCATTACCCATAAAGATAAAATACTAGTGTGGATTATACCATCGCGAGAAGTGATCCAGAAACATGCTATAATTGTGATGGTTTTCACAATTCGGTTATTTTACTGGACCCAGCAAATTTCACGGAAGATAGTGGCACCTGAAATTTGCTCAGGTTGTGCGGTAAACCGATTTGGTATTATTATCTTAAGAACAACCGCACAACACTTAGGAGTTGATATGGCACCCCAAGCAATCCCAGATATTGTTATCGGACGACTACCCATTTATTTGCGCGCCCTTCAGCGGATGGAACAAAGCGGGCAGCAGGTCACATCTTCACAGGAGTTAGGCGATCTATTGGGTATTTCGCCTCCCCAAATCCGAAAAGACCTTTCGCAATTTGGAGAATTTGGCAAACAAGGCACTGGCTACCACGTTGAATACCTCTCAAAACAACTTCAAAAAATTTTAAATCTTGACCAAGTCTGGGATATGGCGATTGTTGGTGCCGGCGATGTTGGTCACGCCTTAGCTCGATATCAGGGTTTTACAGATCGCGGCTTTCAGGTAGGGCTCATTTTCGATAATGATCCTGAAAAAATTGGGACTGATATTGGTGGCTACCCGGTACATGACATTGCCAAGCTGTCCGAATCGATCCAAGCCGCAGGTATCAAAGTGGCAATGCTAGCAGTTCCAGCAAAATTTGCCCAGGAGGTTACCGATCAACTCGTTGAAGCCGGGGTTAAGGCCATTCTCAACTATGCTCCAATCCAGTTGACAACTCCCGCTAGTGTGCGCGTTCAAGATATTGATCCAGCCACGCATCTGCAAAATATGTCCTATTATTTGAAGTAATGCTAGAACTAAATGACTGTCACTTGCGTCTTTCAATTCGATCGCTCTAAACTAAAGTATTTGCTGCTTTTGAATGTGAAGTGACAGTCACCTTACAGCAATAAACCAAAAACGGGCTGCGTATTTCAGCCCGTTTCGTATTTATTAGCAGGTATGCTTTAGACCGGTGGTAAATTCCGGCGGATTTTAGGGAAGACGCTGGGATCGAGGGCTAATGAGGCCCCTTCAGCCACGCAGGTGGTGGGGTTATCGACCAAATAGGCGGGAACCCCAAGTTCCTTGGTGAGTAGCTTGTCAATGCCCCTTAGAAGGGCAGTACCGCCACAGAGAGCAATGCCCCGGTCGATGATATCGGAGACCAATTCAGGGGGGGTTTTTTCCAGGACCACGCGGGTTGTCTCGACAATATTCATCAACGGACCCTGGAGGGCTTCCACCACTTCCCCGGTCGTCAAATTGAAGGGGCGCGGCAGACCCGAAACCTGATCCTGGCCCTGGAGTTCGATACTCTCTTCTTCATCCTGAGGCACCGCGGCCCCAATTTGAAGTTTGATCTGTTCAGCGGTCGGTTGGGCAATTACCAGGCCATATTTACGGCGGACATAGGTGATGATGGCTTCGTCTAATTGCAGGCCACCGGCTCGCAGGGTTTCAGCCGAAACAACCCCATACATCGCCAAAACGGCGGCTTGAGATGCCCCTCCCCCTAAACAAATGATCATATTGCCCGAGGGCGTATGGAAGGGCAAATCAACGCCTAACGCAGCCGCCATCGGCTGCTGGATGAGATACACTTCCCGCTTGACGGCTTCTAAAGCGGCCTCATGGACGGCGCGACTCTCGACGCTGGTCACCCCATAGGGCACCGACATCATCACCCGCGGCCGGAAAAAACGCACAGGACCGCTGACTTTGCTGATCATGTGCTCGAGCAATTTCTCGGCGACTTCGTAGTCGGCGATTACCCCATTGACCATCGGATAGGCAACTTCCAAAGATTCGGGGACGCGCCCATACATATCCTTGGCTGCCTGACCAAGTTCGACGATCTTTTGCTCTTCCACCGCAATCGCCACCACAGTTGGCTCTTCGAGAACCACTTGACCGGCTTCGGCGACTTGCGTGTGGATCGTGCCCAGGTCGATGCCCAGGTCTTTCGACAAAAATGCCATGATCAGCTACGCGGGGTGTCGTCTTCGAGTACTGGAGCAATAGGTGAACGAGTGCCGCGGCGATACCGTTTGACCGCATCCAGGCGCAGTTTCGAACGGCGCAGCGCCGCCTCAAGTTTGAGATAGGCGTCTTTATCAGGGGGCGGACCTTCGGCCAGATACTTCTCGGCGCGGTCTTTGGCGGCTTCGGCCCGGGCGATATCGATTTCGGCCACGCTTTCGGCCACATCGGCCAGCAGGGTCACAATATCGGGTTGAATTTCAACCACACCACCCGCAACCGTAAAGGCTTCTTCCTGACCCTGGGCGCGCACCTTGACAATGCCAAATCCCAACGTCGCTAACAACGGCGCGTGGTTGGGCAGGATTCCCATTTCACCTTCAGTGCTGGGGACGATGACAATATCGACATCACCCTCGTACACCAACCGGTCTTGGGAAACAATTTCACATCGAATGGGCATGGGTTACCCTCTCTTAGGCAGTTTGAGCCAGCTCTTCGGCCCGAGCAACAGCATCATCAATGGTCCCCGCCATCATAAAGGCATCTTCTGGCAGGTCATCGTGTTTGCCGTCCAAAATTTCACGGAAACCGCGGACCGTCTCTTTGATCGGGACATACTTACCAGGAATATTGGTGAATTGTTCGGCTACGAAGAAGGGCTGAGAGAAGAAGCGCTCGATCTTACGGGCGCGGGCCACCAGTAATTTGTCATCTTCACCGAGTTCATCGATACCAAGAATGGCAATGATGTCTTGGAGATCTTTGTAGCGCTGGAGGACGGCCTGAACTTCACGCGCGGTGCGATAATGTTCTTCACCCACGATCAGGGGATCCAAAATCCGGGAGGTCGAAGCCAGGGGATCGACCGCGGGATAAATACCTTTCTCAACGATGGCTCGCTCGAGGGCGATGGTCGCATCCAGGTGAGTAAAGGTCGCCACCGGGGCCGGATCGGAATAGTCATCCGCGGGAACGTAAACGGCCTGCATCGAGGTGATGGACCCGGTTCGGGTGGAGGTGATCCGTTCCTGGAGTTCACCCATTTCGGTCGCCAGAGTCGGCTGATAACCAACGGCTGAAGGCATACGACCTAACAGCGCCGATACCTCAGAACCAGACATGCTGAAGCGGAAAATGTTATCAATGAACAAGAGTACATCGCGGCCCTGATCACGGAAATACTCAGCCATGGAGAGGGCGCTCAAGGCAACCCGGAGACGAACACCGGGGGGCTCATTCATCTGGCCGTAGACCATGACGGTGTCTTTCATAACGCCCGATTCGATCATTTCGCGATAGAGTTGGGTCCCTTCACGGGTGCGCTCACCAACACCGGCGAACACCGAGTTCCCTTCATGCTCCATCGCCACCGAGCGGATCAGCTCCATGATGACGACGGTTTTTCCCACACCAGCACCGCCGAAGATACCCGTTTTACCACCCTTGGTGAAGGGGGCAATTAAATCAATGACTTTTACGCCGGTCTCAAAAATCTCCACGCTGGTGGACTGATCTTCAAAGCGCGGGGCCGGACGGTGGATGGGATAATACATTTCGGCATCCACATCGCCGAGGGCATCCACGGTGCGGCCTAGAACGTTGAAAACGCGTCCCAGAGTAGGTTCACCCACCGGCACCATGATTGGTGCCCCAGTAGTGTTTACTGCCATACCGCGCTGCAACCCGTCAGTGGAGTCCATCGCGACGGTGCGGACCTGGTTATCACCCAGGTGGTTTTGAACCTCTAACACCATCGGCAGATCACCCTCAACGGGGATTTCAAGAGCCTCAAATAATGCGGGGAGTTGTCCGGCGGGAAATTCGACGTCAACCACACCGCCTTGAATTTGGATAATTTGGCCAGTAGCCTGTGCCATGCGTACCTCCGTTTTTTAGTGGGAAGTGAGTAGTGGGTGGTGGGTAGTGATAGAGTTTAATTACTCTAACCACTAGCCACTAACCACCATCCACTTTACGAACTCTGCGCCAAGGCTTCGGCCCCACCAGCGATGTCGAGCATTTCGCTGGTGATGCTTTGCTGGCGAGCTTTGTTATATTCTAATTGCAGCGCTGCGCTCAATTCGGTGGCATTGTCGGTGGCATTCTTCATGGCCACCATGCGGGCAGCGTGCTCACTGGCGAGGGATTCCATCACCGCTTGATAAACTTGCAACGCGGTGAAGCGCGGAATAATCTCATCCAGGATTTCTTCTTGACCGGGTTCATAAATATAGGTCGCGTGCGTCTCGGCGTGTCGAGTTTCGAAAGCTTCCACTCGCCCAAAACCCGATTCAACCTCTAAGGGTAGCAATTTCTTCACCATCGGGTCTTGTTTGACCATGTTGACGAAGTCGGTATAGACCAGATAAACCTCGTCAGCCCTATGGTTAAGAAATTCATCAACTGCCAATCGGCCAATCGCGGAAACATCTGTAAATGTTGGCGCGGCGGGGAGATCACTGAACTCGGCGAGAATATTTTCGCCGCGGCGGATCATCAAATCCCGCCCCTTCCGGCCAATCGTAATAAAGCGGACCGGTTTGGGATAATTGCCAAATTTCTCGGTGACGAAGCGGACAATATTGGTATTGTACGCCCCGGCGAGGCCGCGATCACCGCTGATCATCACCACTAGAACTTCCTTAACCTCCTCCCGCTCTTCTAACAGCGGATGGAGGGTGGCGCGTCCAGGTTGGGCCGCAATATGGGTGAGGACCTGCCAGGCTTTGGTCGCATATGGGCGAGTGGCATACATCGCCTGCATCGCCTTCTGGACCTTGCTGGCACTCACTGCTTGCAGGGCGCGAGTGACCTGGGCAATATTCTTGATACTACGGATACGAAGTTTTACTTCTCGTGCTGAGGCCATAATTTTTGTCTCAGGTAGTTAGGTAATTCGATTTCTGCTCTAATTCCAGGTGGACGTAAAGGTCGTCAGGGCCGCGCGCAATTTTTCTTCGGTCTCATCTGTTAAGCGGCCGGAGTCTACAATATCTTTGCCGATTTCAGGGTGAGAGGCTTCCATATAGCGGGTCAGGGCCTGTTCCCATTCGCGCATCCGGTCGACGGGGACATCATCGGCAAAACCGTTGGTTCCGGCAAAGATGGCGATGACTTGATTGTCGAGGGAAACTGGTTCGTATTGGGGTTGTTTCAGGATTTCCTGGAGTTTCTGCCCCTGATTGAGGCGGTATTGGGTGGCCTTATCGAGGTCAGAGCCGAACTGGGCGAAAGCCGCCAATTCACGGAAGGCGGCCATATCCAGGCGCAGACGACCGGCAACGGATTTCATCGCTTTGGTCTGGGCGTCACCACCCACTCGGGAAACCGAGAGACCCACGTTGACAGCCGGGCGAATACCGGCATAGAACAAGTTGTTCTCCAAGAAGATCTGGCCGTCCGTAATCGAAATTACGTTGGTTGGCACGTAGGCCGAGAGGTCACCCAACAAGGTTTCGATGATCGGCAACGCCGTCAACGAGCCGCCTGTACCTTCAACTTTGACAAGTTTCAAATCATCGGCATTGTCCAGGGCTTTATGGGCCGTCTGAGCATCATGCTTAGAGAGCGGACCATCGTACACTTTGCCATCGACACCGTCCGCAGTGGAGGCCAATTCGCCTTCGTAATCTTTGTTGACGATCACAAATTGATCAGCTAAACGGGCGGCTCGTTCTAACAAGCGAGAGTGCAAATAGAATAAGTCACCGGGGTAAGCTTCACGTCCTGGCGGGCGACGGAGCAACAGAGAAACCTGGCGATAAGCCCAGGCATGTTTGGAGAGATCATCATAAATCACCAAAGCGTGGCGACCATTTTCCATGAACTCTTCACTGATGGCGCAACCAGCATAAGGAGCGATATACTGCAGAGCGGCAGGTTCTTCGGCTGAAGCCACCACGATGATAGTATTGTCCATCGCGCCCTGCTCTTCGAGAATTGCCAACGTCCGGGCAATTGCCGATTTTTTCTGACCGATCGCCACGTAAACACAAATCAGATCTTTATCTTTCTGGTTGATGATGGTGTCAATGGCGATGGCAGTTTTACCAGTCTGGCGGTCACCGATGATCAACTCACGCTGACCCCGACCGATCGGCACCATTGAGTCGATGGCTTTGATACCGGTCTGAACCGGGGTATCGACATCCTGGCGTTCGACCACACCGGGAGCGATGCGCTCAATGGGGCGGAAACCGGTAGTTTGGATCGGGCCTTTGCCGTCGATGGGCTGCCCAAGGGCGTTGACCACGCGGCCAACCATCCCATCTCCAACCGGAACCGAGGCGATCCGGCCGGTGGAGCGAACAGTCATACCTTCGCTGATACCGGCGTATTCACCCATGATGATGATACCGACGTTATCGCTCTCCAGGTTGAAGGCGATCCCAATCACGCCGTTCTCGAATTGAACCAGTTCTTGGGATTTGACGTCGGAGAGCCCAGTGGCACGGGCAATCCCGTCACCGGCCTCCAAGACCGTACCGACATCACGGATTTCAAGTTCAGGCGCGAAATCATCGATTTGTTGCTGTAGGTCTGCGGTAATTTGTTTTATCAGATCGGACATTTTGCCTCCGGGCCAACAAAAAAGGTTGGTTGGTTTGATCGTTAGTTAGTAAAATCTGCAACAGTGGCTGCATCCAGACGGGTCAGGAGAGCCACCAAAAGTTTGACGGCGCGATCGTAATCATCGCGGTGAATAATAGAACTATCAGAATGAATATGCCGGGCAGCCACGCTCAACACAATCGTGGGCACCCCGGTTTTATGGAGGTGTATAGCACCCCCATCGGTGGCGCCCCCCGTAATAGCAGAAAGTTGGACGGGAATTTCGAGTTCTTCGGCCGTATCCAAGACAAAATCACGCAATTTCAGGTTGGGAATCATGCGGGCATCGAAGAGTAAAACCGTAGGGCCAGCACCTAATTTGACGGTGGGTTCTTCATCCTTGATCCCGGGAACATCTCCAGCGATATCGGATTCCAACACGATGGCGATATCCGGGTCTACGGCGCGGACGCTGGTGGTGGCCCCTCGCAGGCCAACTTCTTCTTGAACAGTAGCCACCCCAAAGATTGTGTTAGGGTGCTCGCGCTCCTGAAGTTCCTGCATGGCTGAAACGATCAGGGCCACGCCAACGCGGTCATCAAAAGCCTTCGACATGTAGGTTTTACCAGGGGCCATTTCGACGAATTCAGCCCACGGAATAACGGGATCACCCAAACGAACACCCGCGGCCTCAACTTCTTCCTGGCTAGTGGCACCGATATCGATGTACATGTCCTTTTTCTGGACGACTTTGCTGCGTTCTTCAGGGGGGAGCATGTGCGGGGGTTTGGCCCCAATGATGCCAGGGACATCCCCTTTACGAGTTTTTACGAGCACTCGCTGACCGAGTAATACTTGATCGAACCAGCCGCCCAAGGGGATAAATTTAAGAAAGCCCTCCTTGGTGATGAATTTAACCAAAAAGCCGATCTCATCCATATGACCGGCAACCATCACCCGGGGGGCTTCAGCATTTCCATTTTTCTGGCAAATCACACTGCCAATTTTGTCTTGTGAGAGTTCCCCCAGCGGTTCTAAATACTTCCTTACGATAGCCCGAACCGGTGCCTCATAACCGGGCACGCCATGAACTTCCGTCAACTCTTTGAGTAATTTTAGCGTTGAATCCATACAGGCCCTTGTTAAAGAAATGTTCTAGTACCCCAAAAGTTCCCTGGGGTACTAGCGCTGAAATGATACCTGAAAGGTGTCATATTGTCTAGCTGACGAATATTAGTACCTGGTTAAGATGAATGAAAAAAGTTCCCCGGAAACTTGCAGTTTCCGGGGAACTTTTTTACTATGCTACGTCTCAGGTGAATGTGGCTTTTCAGCATCAGCGCCTAGCTCACGGGAGCGTTCATATGCAGCCCAAATGGCGCGGGAAATCGCGGCTCGGAACCCAGCTTTTTCTAGATAATACATAGCCGCAGCCGTCGTCCCTCCGGCCGAAGTCACTTGATTGCGGAGCCGGGCTAAATGGACCGGATCATCTCGCATATCGAAATAATCGACCGAGCCGCGCACGGTTTCGGTGACCAGTTTTTCGGCCACATGGCGGGAGAAACCAAGATGCACTCCGGCATCAACCAGGGCTTCCATGAATAAGAAAACATAAGCCGGGCCGGTACCGGAGAGGGCCGTAGCCATATCGAGGAAATACTCTTCTTCCAGGAAAACTTCTTCTCCCAAAGCTCCCAAGATTTGACGAGCCATTTCGCGTTGCTCAGCCGAGACCGACGCTGCCGCGGTCCAGACCGTGATCCCTTTACCGATTTGGGCCGGAGTATTCGGCATAGAACGGACGATAATGTCATGTTCTAGGCCGCGCGCGATCTTGCGAATTGGTTGCCCGGCAACAATGGAAAGAATCAAAACATCTTCCTGATGGCAAGTTTTGATCTCACTCATGACTTTGTCGATGGCCTGGGGCTTGACAGACAACACAATAACATCGGCTTCACACGCGGCAGCAACATTGTCGGTAGTGATGTTCAAACTATATCGTGTCTGTAATTCTTCCAGGCGTTCCATCCGGGGATCGGAGGCCGTTAAGGTGTCGGGTTCCGCCAGTTGATTGCGGATCAGGCCTGAAATCATGGCCTCCCCCATTGCACCAGAACCAATAAATGAAATTTTGCGGCCGTTAAACATGAGATTATCCTATTTGGGGTTGTAAACTTGGGAATGGCTCGTGATACGTGAGGCGTGATTTTTTCTATTCATGTATCACACTTCAGGTCGAAAAGTATCGTAGGGCTAACAGAATCCGGGTTTCTACATCGTCAGGGGCATCTTTGGGGATCGTTTGGAGGGCAGCCTGGGCTTCAACGACGCTATAACCAAGGGCAACCATAGCTTCGAGAACTTGGGTGTCGGTGTCATCCATGGCGGCGACGGGTTCGAAGCCATCGACGGCTTTGACTTTGTCTTGGAGGTGGAGGAGCATCTTTTGGGCCGTTTTCTTACCCACCCCAGGAATACGACTGAAAATATCGGCTTCTTCGGTGAATACGGCCCGACGAATGGCATCAGGGTTGAGGGTCGAGAGTCCTGCCAAAGCTAGCCGCGGGCCAATCCCTTGAACACCAATGAGCAGTACAAAGAATTCGCGTTCTTCAGCGGTTTCGAATCCGTAGAGGGTCAATGAATCTTCGCGAACAGCCAAATAGGAATAGAGAGAGATTTGGTCTCCTACACGCAAACCATCCCGTAATTGGGCCGGGATATAAACCTGAACCCCGATCCCACCAACTTCGACTACCACACTTTCAAGGGGAATATCTCCAATTCTTCCTTTAATACTGGCAATCATACTATTGCTCCATTCATCTTCTTAAAAAGGATCGGCGTTCCTGATAGGAACGCCGATCCTATCAACTCTGACAAATTGTATCAAATTAAGAATGCCACCCCAATCCCAGTTGCCAAAATGAGGATAATTCCGGGGAGGATGGCTTTACGGAGGGCCATGGAGCCCCCAACAATTGCGATACCTCCTTTAACAACGGTGTTGGACATAGCCGCAATGACGATTGCCCGCGAGGCGATCCCTAAATCCAGGCCACCGGTGCGAGTTAGCTCAGCAACAGAGAGGGTGATGGCATCGACATCGGCCACGCCAGAGACAATACTTGAGAGAAACAAACCGGTGTCGCCCAAATAGTATTCGGCGGCGCGCGAAACCAATAAAACGATACCATACAGAATTCCAAACTTTATCGCGGAGGCCAAATCAAAGGGGTTGGAAAATTCAACATCACCTTTTTCAGCGGCCCGTTGTGAAAAATAAAGATAGCCACAATAAATCAATCCAACCGTTCCGGCAGCAACAATTGGAATCCAAACGACTTTGAGCAGCTCGGGGTTTACGACCCCAACTTCGACCAAAATTCGAGGGAACATGACCGTCCAGGCGACGGTGATGGCTAAAGCAAACGGCTTGGCCAAATCGACATCACGATTGCTGCGTTCTGAAAAGCTGAGAGTCACCGCGGTGCTCGAAACCAAACCGCCCAAAAAGCCAGTGATCCCAATACCCCGTTCCGGCCCCGCGATTTTGATCGCCACATACCCTAAAAAACTGATCCCTGAAATGAAGACTACCATCAACCAGATTTTAAAAGGATTCAGCACATCGAAAGGCACCGGGAAAAAACTTTGATTGGGCAAAACGGGCAAAACGATGGCACTTATGATGGCGAGTTGTAATGCTGCAGAGATATCACCCTCGGTCAAAGTTTGGGCCAGTTTATTGGCTTCTACTTTTAAGGAGAGAATGGTTGTTGTGGCAATTCCAATCGCGACCGCTAAGGCTAAATAACCCCAATAACACAGCGATCCAATCAAAACTGCAATCACAGCTGCGACTTCTGATGTTAGGCCAATCCGCCCAGAACTGGCACTGATAAAATAAGCAATGGATAGATAGAAACCAACAAGTAACAACACAATCAGAAACGCTAATGGGGAAGTTAATTCATCCGCAGCCATCGCGGCTAAACAGCCAACCAACCCTAAAAGAGCATAAGTACGTTCCCCGGCCGCCAGGGATCGTTTTTTGCCTCCTTTGGCAAATTCACGCTGCAAACCGATCATAAAACTGATGGCAATCGCAGCACCAAACCGGAGGAATAAATCAGTTTGAGTCATTGGATGCCTCCTTAAAACAAAGGAATGCGGTTCCTGCTAGGAACCGCATTCATCGCATTTCAATAATCAAGCAAAGATTGCATCCGGGCGCTGTGGATGTGGCAGATGGCAACAGCCAGCGCATCGGCGGCATCATCGGGACGGGGAATGTCTTCGAGGTAGAGCAAGGCTTTGACCATTTGCTGGACTTGGTTTTTATCTGCCCCACCGTAGCCAACCACCGATTGTTTGATCTCCATGGGGGTGTATTCGGCTACCGAGATTTCTGTTTCTGCCAGGGCCAAAATCGCAACCCCGCGGCCTTGCCCAACCGTGATGGCCGTCTTGACATTCTTTTGGAAAAACAACTTCTCCACCGCTGCACTGTCTGGGCGATGGAGAAGGACTATTTCTTTCAATTGACGATAAAGCTGAACCAGGCGCTCGGGCATCGGCATTTTTGCAGGGGTGGTGATCACCCCGTAATCAATCGCCGTTAGGTCGCCGCGCTCATCCTCCTGAACGACACCATATCCTGTAATCGCGGTGCCCGGATCAATACCAATTACCAGCATAAAAACTTACGCAGTTTCTAACTGCGCCAGGGCATCATCGGTAATACTCAAGTTTGAGTACACATTCTGAACATCATCCAGTTCCTCGAGGGCCTCGATGACTTTCATGACTTTCAAGGTTTCTTCAACACCCAATTCCATTTCCTGGTTGGGGGACATCCGCAGGCCAGCCTCATCGGTTTTTATCTGGGCCAGGCGTAGTTGATCACTGATCGTCTTGAACGCGTCCACCGGGCCAATAATTTCGATGACTTCAGCGTCAAAGGTGACGTCATCGGCGCCGCCTTCTATTGCTAGTTCAAAAATCTCATCTTCATCCTGACCTTGGGGTGCAAAGGCAAAGTACGAAATCCGAGTAAATTGCCAAGCGACCGAACCACCTTCGCCCATGTTACCGTTGTATTTACTCAGGGCATGCCGAATGTCGGCCACGGCTCGATTGCGATTGTCGGTCACGCATTCGATCATCAGGGCCACACCGTGAGGCGCATACCCTTCGTAGAAAATTTCTTCAAGAACACTACCGTCTTTGCCTTCACCAGTACCACGCTTGATCGCCCGTTCGATGTTGTCTTTGGGCATATTGGCCGATTTGGCTTTATCAATGGCCAAACGAAGTTTGAAGTTCGTTTCAGGGTCACCGCCACCTTCACGGGCCGCAATGGCGACTTCTTTGGCGATACGAGTAAAGATTGCGCCGCGCTTGGCGTCCGCAGCCCCCTTTTTACGTTTAATGGTTGACCATTTTGAGTGTCCAGACATGGTCTATCTCCTAATCGATTTCAAGTTTTGGAAGTGGGACGATTATACCACTTCAAATTGGATCTCACGCAAAGGCGCTAAGTCGCAAAGGGCATTTTCAGGACAGCTTCGCCGTTGATCCGGCTGTATTTCATATCGTCCAGGGCTTGATTGGCATCGGCAAGATCATAGATTTGAATGGTCGCCTGAATGGGTATCTCGACGGCCAGTTGCAAAAATTCAACACCATCCTGGTAGGTGGCGTTGGCTACACTCCGCAGGGTGCGCTCACCATAGATCAGGTTGTAGGGCATCTCAGGGATCGGGGACATGTGGATGGCGTTGATAGCTAAGGTTCCCCCGGGACGAATTTTTTCAAGCGCCTTGGGGACAATCCAACCTGCCGGAGCGAAAATGATCGCCCGATCGAGGGATGTGGGGGGGACATCCTCGGCCCCACCGACCCAAGCGGCCCCAAGTTGCCGGGCGTGCTCCCGGTGAGCTTCTGAACGAGTGAATACCAGCACTTCACAGCCCCAATGCAGGGCAACCTGGATGGTCAAATGGGCGCTGGCCCCAAAACCGAAGAGACCCAGCCGCTCTCCAGGTTTGACATCTGCTTTTTTGAGGGCGCGATAACCAATTATCCCGGCGCACAATAATGGGGCAGCCTGCTCCACGCTCAGCGTGTCTGGGAGGGGTAAAACCCGGTGGGCCGGGGCCACCATATACTCCGCGTACCCCCCGTCAACGTGGAAACCGGTAGATTGGGCCTGGGGGCACAAGTTTTCCAATCCCCCATGGCAAAATTGACATGTTCCACAAGCGTCATAAAACCAAGGTACCCCAACCAGGTCTCCAACTTGAAGATTGGTTACCTCGGGGCCCAAATTTTCTACCCTGCCAACCAGTTGGTGTCCGGGAACAATTGGCAATTTTAGGGGGTGGATATCCCCCTCAACGGTATGTAAGTCAGTATGGCACGCCCCACAAACCTGAACTTGGATACGTACCTGTTCTGGAGCCGGATCAGGTTTCGGTATCTGGATTTTTGTTAGGGGGTTTTGTTCAACTTTTGTGGGTTGGGATAATTGCATCGCTAACATTTGGAACCTCAGGATTTTTCTCTTATGCTATAATCCGCATAGTACTCATTTCCTACTGGAGAATGCGGATGCCAAACCAACTTGAAGGTCGAGTTCAACAATTAGAATGCTTCTTCCAAGTTTCAGAACACTTTCGTAAAGCCGAAGATGTAGAAACAATTTTACATGCAACTACCAATTCCGCGGTGGAATTAACCGACAGTCAGGCCGGGTTCATTCTCTTGCCCAAAGGAGGACAGTTGGAGGTCGTCGCGACTTCAGCAGCCTGGCCCCTGAAAGGTGATGGACTATCCATCAACGACAGTTTCTCAGGGTGGGTATTTCGACATTCGCACTCCAAAAAGTGGACCAAAATCCAGAATGGTCATAAACATTTACGAACATCGGGCCAAACCTTGGGGTTTGAAACCCATAATGTTTTGGCCGTACCCCTGACGTTCAAGGGGGAAACACTAGGCGTTCTGGAGGTCATTAATAAATCCCGAGAAATCGATTTTACCGACGAAGATCAGTTTGTTTTAGAGTTTCTGGCCTTATTGGCGGCGATGGCAATCCGCAGTGAAAAACCTTCGCAAAATGCCCAACGGGTGGAAAACGAGCTCATCGAAATCGATCGCCTTAAGACAAATTTTATCGCAATTGCCTCCCATGAGTTCCGCACGCCATTGGGCCTGATCATGGGGCATGCGGCATACTTAAACGATATTATCGACGATACCGAGTATAAAGAACAAGTCAACGTTATCATCCAGAGTGCTGAACGGTTAAAAAAGGTCATCGAAGACCTGGGAAAACTGGAAAGCGTCCAAAGTGGGCAACTCCAACTCAAAACCCAGAATTTAGATCTACATGAACTTATTCAAGAAGTCATGACAATCTATGAGCCAACTGCCCTGACGAAACAACTCTCGCTAATGCTGGAATT
This sequence comes from uncultured Anaerolineales bacterium, assembly GCA_964453155.1. Taxonomy (GTDB): domain Bacteria; phylum Chloroflexota; class Anaerolineae; order Anaerolineales; family UBA11858; genus CAYVQU01. Next base: position 22,584 of record CAYVQU010000078.1, read on the forward strand.
CACAGATGATTCGATCAAAATTTTTGGGGAGCAGGAAAAAATAAAAACCGCCCTGGGACATATCATTGACAATGCGATTGCATTTACCAGCCCAGGAGGATTTATCCGGATTACGACTGAACAAGTCCCAGGCTATGCCAAAGTAGCGGTTACAGACAACGGCATCGGGATTCCGGCCAAAGACCTAAAACATGTCTTTGAAAACTTTTTCCAGGTTGAAGATCATCTCACCCGCCATCATGGCGGCATGGGTTTGGGGTTGGCAGTCGCCAAAGCCATGATTACATCCCATGGGGGTTTAATTTGGGTGGAAAGTAGAGAAGGGCAAGGAAGTACGGTATCGTTTTTACTCCCACTCAAAGATGAAGAACCAATCCTTGTCAAAAGCGAGGAAGCCGCGATATAATCTCGGCCGCACGGGATGTGGCGCAGTCCGGAAGCGCGCGCCGTTCGGGTCGGCGAGGCCGTGGGTTCAAATCCCCCCATCCCGACAAAACCGCTAATCATAAAATTAGCGGTTTTTTTGTTTTTTATAGGAAAATTCTCCAAAACATGGGTGTATTTCAGTTTGGGGGAAAGGTGTGAGAAAATAAGGTGACCAAGAGAC